>NZ_JAUBPW010000048.1:0-51808 GCF_036700965.1 Microcoleus sp. Pol8_D6
TTATTCTTTATATTTGGGTACTAATTCACCAAAGGTACACCTACTAACTGTAGCACTATTTTAGGAAATTGGTATAATGTCTAGCGATTTACACCTACTGTCTATTTAGCAAAGGCGGATCGTGGAATCCTTAAGCTAACGGCGCAACCTAACAATTCGGTTGGAGCGGATTGTTGAAAGTTGCTGGTGGTGCTACGAGTGCTATTTGTAACCGCTCAACCTAAACGTTATACTAGCAGGAAAAGTTCGTTGAGGTGGTCGGTTCCAGTTCTCGATAATACCAGCAATAATAGTTGGCTTTGTTGTTGAGTTTGGAAAGGTTAAAAGCGATCGTAAAACACAAAAAATTGTTAAGCGAAAAGTCTTTTTATCTGCGATCGCAGCGATCGAACTTTTCAAAAGTTCGATCGCCAATTTCATACTCAACAAACAGCCGCCACTTCCAACTCTGTAATCGCCGCCTCCGGGCCCACCAAAGAAATATACGGTTCTACAAAATATTTCTTAGCAGCATCCCGCGCTTCTGAAGCTGTCACCTGTGCAATTTCTTCTTGAAATTGCTGGTCAAATTTAATTCCCAATCCCAAAATTTCATACCAGCCTAAAACTTGGGCAATTTGCGAATTAGTTTGTTTTCCTAAAGCATATTGACCGAGCATTTTATTCTTGCAAGCTTGCAATTCTTCCTCGCTTAGTTCGGTCTTGGCGAGTCGATCGACTTCTGCGCGCAATCCTTCAAAAGCAGTCGCCGTATTTTCCGGCGCCGTACCCATGTACACGACAAACTGAGCCGTGTCCAAGCGCGTTGCGTAGACTGCGGAAACGTCGTAAGCCAAGCCCCGCTTTTCCCGCAATTCCACAAACAATCGGCTCGACAAACCGTTACCCAAATAAGTATTCAGCAACTTAATCGCTGCGTAATCGGGATTTCTGACCGAGGGTGCCAGGTAGCCCAGCATAATCACTGATTGCTGCGTATCTTGCGCTGTAACGACCGATTCAGGGGAGGGTGACAGGGGGGGGACGGTTAAAGTTGGCAGGGGTGTTAAAGGCGCTTTCCAGTCCCCAAAAGTTCGATCAATCAGGGCGATCGCATCTTCGGTGGATATTCTGCCGGCTACCGAAATAACTACATTATCGGGACGGAAATAGGTTTTGTGGAACTGTTCGAGCTCGTTTCTGGTGAGCTTTGACATGGTAGCTTCCGTGCCCAAGGGAGAAAAAGCATAGGGGTGTTCCTGGTACATAGCGTGCCGCAATTGCTCGAAGGCGATCGCAAATGGCTGTTCTTGTTGCGATCGAATTGCCGATATGGCAATGCGGCGTTCAAGTTCGACTTCAGCTTCCGGGAAATTGGGCGATCGGGTCAATTGCGCCGCTAACTCCAAAATCTCCTCAAAATCCGCAGAAACCGTCTTCAAACTCACTAAAAAATAGTCTGTAGTAGAGTCGGCACTCAACCTCGCTCCCACCGATTCTACACGCTCGGCAATTTCCAGCGAAGACAGTTGATCGGTTCCCTTAGTCATTACCGCCGACAGCAAGTGACACAATCCTGCTTGTTCCGGCTGCACGTAGCGACTGCCGGCCCGCAGGAATATCCTAGCTGCAATAATATCTGCTGCTGGATTTTCTGCTGCTAAGACAACAATACCGTTGTCTAAAACCGTGCGCTGGATTTCATTTTTCATTGAATTCTTTGTTAACTGTTGACTGTTGACTGTTGGCTGTTCGCTATTGGCTGTTGACTGTTCGCTGTTGATTGTTGACCACAGTAACAGATACATTTAACCCGGTAAATCTAGGAATCCACCTAAATCTACTTTGTATGACATATGCTTAATATGCTTAAAACGATGATGACTTAATGTAACCATCGCTCTTGCTATTTTAGCTGCAAGTCTTCTCTTACCTTTTTTCAATTAATCGTCAACCGTCAACCGTTATTAGATTGGTTTGAGTACCACGGCTGTATAGCGGCGGGGAGAAAGATATTGTTGAGCTAGGCGCTGAAGGTCTAATGGGCCAAATGCTTTAATCCTGGTGGGATAGCTAAGCGCTAATTCTGCAGTGGCGATCGTATTGTAATATCCGTAAAGACCGGCTAACTGTCCCGGCGTTTCGAGCGAGAAAGCAAAATCGTTGCACAGCAAACGCTTACAGCGAAGCAATTCTACCTCGGAAACCGGCTCAGACTGCAATTCCCAAAGTCGATCGCAAATCCGAGATTCCACCTCTTCAATATCCTTCGCGTCCAAGACTGCACTGATAGTAAATAAACTCGATTCCCGTTGCAACGAGAAAGTGCTCTCGATCGCCTCTACCAATTGTAATTCTTCCCGCAGTTCCCTGACTAAACGCGAAGTCCGCCCGTCTGCAAGCAACACCGACAGCAAATCCAAGCCGCAAGCACTTTGCAAGTGTTCAACTCCCGGGCCCGTCCAGGCCATCATCAGCCGCGCTTGTTCCAATCGGGGGAGACAGAGTTCCTGACGGCGAATTTCTATCAGTGGCGGTTCCGCTTCTGCGGTTAATTTGGGACAATCCCACCGATCCGAAAACTGCTCGAATGCTTTCCCCGTAATATCTCTGGCCTGTTGTTCATCAATTCCCCCCACTACCACCACAGTCATATTTTCCGGCTGATAGTGCGATCGGTGGAAACAGCGCATTTCGTAGGGAGTTCGGGACATCAGCAGTTCTTCCGTTCCCAGTACCGATCGCCTGTAGGGATGCCGCTGGTAAACTGTTTCCATCATGGCTTGGAAACCGAGCCAATCGGGATTGTCTTGAGCTTGGCGGATTTCTTCTAGCACCACATCTCGCTCGCGATCGAATTCCTGATCCGGAATCGAAGCCCGCAGCAGCAATTCTGCCAGTGGCTGCGCTGTTTCTGCTAAATAATCGGCCGCAGCGTTGACGAAAAAATGGGCGTAGTCGTGACTTGTAGCTGCGTTGGCGACACCGCCGCGATTTTCGATTACTTGGTCAAATTCTCCAGGGGCGATCGAATCCGTCCCTTTAAATATCATGTGTTCTAAAAAATGAGCCATTCCCGACCAAGAATCCGGCTCCAGCGTAGCGCCAGCCCTCACCCACACGTCTAGCGCGACCACCGGTGTGGCCGAAATCCGCTGGTGAATGACCGTTAACCCATTATTCAGCTTCCAGACATTGGCTGGGAACTCTAAAGCAGTGAGCAGTTGAGACAAGCTAGTTATTCTTAAACTTTAGTTAACTTCGGCTGCAACTATGGTAGCGCTTTACAGCTCTGCGATCGGGATTAATTGATACAAAAGTCAGTTGTCAGTGGGCAGTGGGCAGTGGGCAGTTGGCAGTTGGCAGTTGGCAGTTATCAGTGGGCAGTTGTCAGTTGGTAGTTGTCACTTAATAGTTGTCAGTGGTCAGTTAGCAGTTATTAAGGGTAATTTTTGCTTTTTTAAAAAACGACCTTAGCCTTAATTAACTATCATTTCTTGGTTTAAAAGTCAATAGGTTGCGCGGGATATTAATGAATCAGTCGGGAGAAAGAGGATGTTATCAGAATATATCAATAAATTAAGAGATGTAAGAACACTAAAGACATTGAGAGGAGAAACGACAGATGGTAGCTACCCTAGAAGATACCAAGCGCCAAGCGATCGCAACTAAATTAGCAGACATGAAAGCGCTGCAAAACCTGTTGATCGCCAACGAGCAATTGTTCATCAATTCCTGCAACGACTCCGAACTAGCCCAGCGCTTCCGGGATATGCTCGAAGACGATCGCAAAAACTTGGGCGTATTAGAAACTACGATCGTGCAATACGGCATTCAAGCCGAACCCAAAGAAACCAGCACAAAAATGATTGAAGAAGTTCAGAAACTCATGCAAGGTTCTGAACTCACCATGTTTGAAAAAGTCAGCCAGCACGAACTGCTCAAACACAAACAAACAATGGCCGGCTTGTTAATTCACAAAGCCGCCCAAGTAGTTGGCGCCGACATCGAAGCTGCCATTACCCCGCTCAACACAGTTAACTTTGAGAACCGTGCTCACCAAGAACAACTCAAAGGAGTTCTCGAAATTTTAGGCGTGCGCGAACTGACCGGCAAAGACCCCGACCAAGGCGTTTGGGCTCGCGTACAAGATGCAATGGCAGCCATGACCGGCATCATCGGCGGTGCAGTTACCCGCAGCAAAGATGAGATGAACATCACCGAAATCATCTCAATGGATCACCGCAAAGCCGATACCCTATTTATGGAAATCGCAAGCACCGACGATCCTCAAAAACTACAAGAATTCTTCGGTCAACTTTACAAAGACCTTAGCGTTCACGCCGAAGCCGAAGAACAAGTTGTTTACCCAGCAATTCGCAGCTACTACAGCAACACTCAAGAACTGTATGACGAGCAAGCAGAAATGAAGCAAATGCTCGCCAAGATTAAGTCAATGAGCCCCAGTTCTCCTGAGTTCAAAGCCCAAATCAAACAGCTCCAAACAGCAGTTCAGGATCACGTAAAAGAAGAAGAAAACGATATGTTCCCTCAAATTCGCCGCAACCTGAGCGAAGCACAAATGGAACAAATGGCTACTCAATTCAAAGCAGCCAAAAGCACGATGCAGCAAGAAATGGCTAACATGAGCTAATTCCGCAGCGAGCTAATTGTAGCTCTAGCTGGGTTCAAAACTAGCTAAACTGCAACCTATCAATCCCGCTACCCACGTAGCGGGATGACTGTTTTGTATAAACGTCACCTATGTTCACAAACTAATATCAAATCTGTTATAGCAATGCTTGCAGGAGTCGTAAATTTTTTACCCCACCCCAACCCTCCCCGATGCCTTGGGGAGGGAGTAAGAAATTCACAAATGATTTAGGACTGCTATAGCATCGGAATTATTTATCTATCTATTCTCGACCTCTGCGTGAATCAGCGTCAATCCCTTGTCATCTGCGGTTCAGCAATTCTTTTTTTTTGCCGCAGATGAGGGCGCATATCAACACAGATTAACGCAGATTAATTGTATCAATTTCGTTGGCATCGTCCGTGATTGTTGACCCTTCGGCGAAGCTAAGTGGGCATCAGTGTTGACTGTATGTTACACCCGATGATGCTAGCAGATTGAATATAACTAAAAAAATGAATAAACCCGCCCTAGGTAACGTGGTTGTGGGGGCGGGTTTATTTAGATTGTGAGTTATAGTCAGAGGTTGTGGGTGAAAGTTCTCCGACAAAATGCGGTTATTTATATATTAACTCGCGCCTAATCTACCCGTTAATCACAGATCCGCCGTTGGGATGCAAAATTTGACCCGTCATGTAAGACGAATCTTTTGAAGCTAAAAACACAAAACTAGGGGCAACTTCATCGGGTTGACCGGCGCGTCCCAAGGCCGTGTCTGCACCAAATTTCTCCACTTTTTCTTCAGGGAAAGTTGCAGGAATTAGAGGCGTCCAAATCGGGCCGGGGGCGACTCCGTTGACGCGAATTCCTTTCTCAGCTAAACTTTGAGACAAAGAGCGGGTAAAGGCAACAATTGCTCCTTTTGTGGAGGAGTAATCTAATAATTGTTGATTGCCTTTGTAGGCGGTGACAGAGGTAGTGTTGATAATTGCACTTCCCTCTTTGAGGTGTTTGAGAGCGGCTTTTGTGAGGTAAAACATTGAGAAAATGTTGGTGCGGAAGGTGCGCTCTAATTGTTCGGCGGTGATATCTTCAATGCTTTCTTGGGGATGCTGTTCGGCGGCGTTGTTGACAAGAATGTCGAGGTGTCCGAATTCTTTAACTGTTTGTTCTACAAGGTTTTGACAGACGTTTTCGTCGCCGATGTCGCCGGCGATCGCAATACAGCGCCGGCCTTGTTGTTCGATCGCCTCTTTGGTTTTTTTGGCATCATCATCTTCGTTGAGATAGCTGATGACTACGTTCGCGCCTTCTTTGGCAAAGGCAAGAGCCACTGCACGCCCGATACCGCTGTCTCCGCCGGTAATTAAGGCTACTTTGTCCCGCAATTTGTCGCTACCGCGATATCCCTCTGCAAAGGATTGGGGTTGCGGGGTCATTTGCGATTCAATACCGGGTTGCTGTTCTTGATGTTGAGCCGGATTGGTTTGTTGTTGAGTTGGCATAACATATTCCTCTACCTTCTACCTCTATAAATAAAGGTTTTCTTGAGGCGGGGAATCGCTCTTTTTGCCGATCGTCCTCTACTACTAAAGACAGTAATTAAAGAGATAAATAAACCCGCCCCCCGAACCCATGATTGTGGCCGGCGGGTTTATATAAATTGTGAGTTTTCCTCAAAAATTCTCTGTAAAACCCGCCCCTTGGAGCATCGGGATATATTTGTTGTAGAGGCAGGTTTAACGAAAAATATTTCCGGTAATTAAAGAAATCCATAAACCCGCCCCGCGAGCCTCTAATTATTGTCTTATTGTCAAAACAGCAAAAAGCACGCCAAAACATGATTTGACGTGCAGTTTAAAAAAGCTAGCTGCTAATTGCTAAGTCTTAAACTAGAAACCCAAGTTAAGAGTTGGATCTGTCGAAGGTGGAGCGCCCACCGTTAGTTGAGATTGCTGCAGCAGACCGTGCTGTTCTAAAAACGATATAACCAGGTTATGCGCGGAGTTTTGCAACTCGCTGATGTTAACAGGGCTGCTAACACCAGTCTCAGGAGCGAGCAAGCCATAGCTGTTGGGGTTAGCGGTAGGACCGGGTGAAATGCCGCCGTCGAGCAGAGCATCGGGGACATCGGAGAGGCTAGAAGCAGTTACCACACCCGTGGTGCCACCAGTCACCGGATCGATGCTATTATCCGTTCTTTCTGGTTCCGTCGGTACTGGCGCCGGCACGATCGGCGTTACAAAAGTATTTGGCCCCGGCACCGAGAACGTAACAGGGTTAGGCCCTGTCGGAATGGGGAACGGGTTGGCAACGCCCGGAGCGTTGAAAACTTCCAAGAGCGAATAGGTACCCGGAGCTAAATTGGTGAACAGAACCTCGCCCTGAGCATTACTCCTCACCAGAGGCTCGGTAGCAGGATCGTAGCGACCATTGTTGTTGAAATCCAAGGTGAACGGGATGCCCTCCAAAGGAGGTTCGCCCTCATCTCGAAGGCCGTTGCGGTTGTCGTCCCGAAATTTTCCTCCGAGATAGTTAAAGAACTGGCCGTTGCCCACCAAAGCACAAGTAAACGTTTGGTTTGCGCCCAAAACGATGTCGAGTGGTTGAGTAGTTTGGAAAGAATTGGAAGGCACCACTTCCCGGACTCGGTAAATACCGGGGGTTAAATTGCCAAACTCCCAGCGGCCGAACTGATCGCTGACGGTACTTGCTTCTCCGGCATCAAGGGCATCGTTACCGTTGCTGTCGAGGTAGATTGTGACCCCTGCGATCGGCGTTTCAAAGCCGTCTCGGTAGCCGTTGCCGTTCAAGTCTTGGAATTTGCACCCAGTGATGCGGCTGTTGGGGGTGTTGCCAAAGACAACGTTGGCATCTTGAGTGCTGAGGTTGAACTGCACCCGATCCGGAGTAGTAGGACTAAAACCAGCTTGGGGCACTTCCCGAACCACATAATTGCCCGGTTCCAGGTTAGTGAAAGCACCGCGCCCGTTGGCATCAGTTACTAGCGACTGTTCCCCTGTGTCGAGGGCGCCGTTGTCGTTGGCATCAAGGTAGACCGTGATGCCGGGAATGCCCACTTCCTGTAGAGTGTTGGCCGGTTCGTAACGACCATTAGCGTTCTGATCGTTGTATTTGAAGACCGTGATGTTGGGGCGCGTATTCCCGACAGCACCGCTACCTGGATTTACCAAAATCGGGGTGAAGAAGACTGCAGGTTCCGGGTTGACCGGCGGGAACGGGGGCGGGAAGTTCGCCGCAACGATCCGCTGGCCGCCTGGAACACTATTATCTGCGACTATGAAAGGCAGCGTGCCCTGCTGCCGCGATTGGGGCCCGGGGGCTGTGACTTCTACCGGGTTCTGCGTAGTTGCAATTGGCGGCTGGTTGGGTATGAATGTTTCAAAGGTTTCCAATACTGAGTAGCTGCCAGCTTTCAAATCTCTGAAGGTAGCCCTACCATCAGGCCCAGTTAACAGTCGCGGTTCGCCCGCGTCTGTCCTGCCGTTCCGGTTCAAATCGAGGATGAACGGGATGCCTTCCAGGGCAACTTCGCCGGAGTCTTGTATGCCGTTGGCGTTGTTGTCCCGGAATTTGAAGATCGGGATTTCGTACAGGGGAGTGTTGCCCACTTGAGCGCAGGCCCAGGTTTCCCCAGGGCCGAGGTTCACGTCAAGCAGGGGGGTGCTTCCGGGGGGAGTGCTTTGGGGAAAATCTCTTTCTAACGGTTCAGTGCCCGGCCCGTTGGCGCGCTCTTCCCGAATCCGGTACAGCCCAGCCGACAAACCAGTGAATCGGAACTCGCCGTTTCTATCGGTTAAGGTAGTGCGTTCCCCTGTATCTAGCTGACCGTTGTTGTTGGCATCGATATAGATTCTGACGTTTTCCATCGGGGGTTCACTCC
The DNA here is from genome assembly GCF_036700965.1 of Microcoleus sp. Pol8_D6. Lineage (NCBI taxonomy): Bacteria > Bacillati > Cyanobacteriota > Cyanophyceae > Oscillatoriales > Microcoleaceae > Microcoleus > Microcoleus sp. Pol8_D6. The sequence continues at coordinate 8,517 of NZ_JAUBPW010000048.1, forward strand.
CGTCTCGAAAGCCGTCGTTGTCTACGTCGAGGTATTTGCAGCCAATAATCTGACCTTCCGGGACGGGACCATTGCCGAACAACACTGTGGCATTAGTGCCCGCGAGGGTGACGACGACTGGGTTGGGAGTTGTCGGGCTGAAACCGGCTGGCGGGATTTCCCTGACTGTATAGGTGCCTGGAAGCAAGCCTGGAAATATGAAGTTTCCGCTGGGGTTTGTCAACGTCGAGGGTTCACCTGGATCGACCGTGGTGTTGTTATTGGTGTCAATAAAGATTTGGACGTTGGGGAGTCCCGGTTCGCCGGGCTCTCGAATGCCGTTGAGGTTCTGGTCGTTGAACTTGGTACCCTGGATACCCGCAGGAGCGTTGCCAAAATTGATGGTTGGCGGTAACACTACTGGAAATAATACAGGAGTTACCTGACTAGCACTTTTTTCTGCCATGATTTTCTGTTCCTTCACACCTAAATCTACGTAAGCTACAGGCTACTGTATCACTTTGTCAATCAGCAGTTAGCTGCTGCTAGCGACTGACGATCGCTACTCAATCATACATACGTCTACGTTGCTCGAAGGTTCCTCATCTAACATCAGGCTTACTCCAGCTTTGTCGCACGAGATTATATCAGGTTTTGAATAGCTGTGGCAATTTGAGCGCAATATCTTCAAGATTTGCGCCCGGAGTTCTTCTGCCCGTGGACACTTGCTGTTTTGAGCTGGAACAACGTTAAAACTCACTGCACCTCGGTGACTTGAGCGACCATGCCACGAGGGCGATCGCACTTGGGGAATTGTCTGATAATTCCTAAAAACAGGTATGATACTGTCTCTGAATCTTGCTCCTCATATACAAGCCAGCTTTGGGCTTCCCGGAACTCTGGCTTGACTTTGGAGGTTGCCAACAATAGGGTATCACGCGATCGCCCTTTAACCTCTTCCTAATTTTTATCTGCGGTTTGGGATTCGGGGCGATCGAGCTTTGTCTCACCCTACTTAACCGGGAAATTGCTCACACCCATCGGCACAAACCAGTCAGCGATCACCCCATTATCTAATTCATTGGTATTGACAAAATTACCAACTTGTGCATTAGGCTCCAGACCGACATTCTGTTGCCCAAAGTTAGGAATATTGCCTAAATTTGCAAAAAATCCATCACTCAAAAATTTACTAATTTGATCACTATCACGACCCTGGCTCAAAAGCAAGCTATCCGCCCCCATATTACCTGCAGGTTCTGGTTCCGTATAGCTGTTGGTATCCGTTAACGGGTCGCCCTTCAAGGATTTAGCTGCCCTACCCTCAGCCTCTCCAGTCACCAAATCGATGCTGCTAGCCCCAATCTCTGCCGAGACAACAACCACCGCAGGCGGAGTCGTTTGAATGAAACCGGGCGGCTGAACTTCGCGGACAACATAACTACCTACCGGAACATTGCGGAAACTGTAATTGCCTTGAAGGTCGCTTAAGGTACTCGCTTCGCCCGGATCTAAACTGCTGTTGTTGTTGAGGTCGATATAAATTTGAGTGTTGGCGATCGGGGGTTCCCCAGGATCTAGGCGGCCGTTGGCGTTAAAATCGTTAAATTTCACACCGCTGATGGTGCCAGTCACCAATACATTGCCAAAGCTGAGATTAGTGGCATTTGTGCCGTTGCCCACGGTGATCGGAGTCGGATTTGGCGTGGTTTGTCGAAAACCGGGCTGCGGGACTTCCCTCGCCACATAGGTTCCTTGAGGCAAATTGATAAAAGAGAAATTACCTTCGGGGTTGGTTAAAGTCGAAGGTTCGCCCGGATCTAAACTGCCGTTGTTGTTGAAATCAAGGTAAATCGGCCAGTTGGCAACTCTCGGTTCCGTCGGTTCGTTGATACCGTTAGCGTTGAGGTCGTTGAACTTGAAGCCGCTGATGCTGCCGGTAGGAAAATTGTTGCCGAAATTGACGCCGACAGCGTTGGTATTGCCGGTAATGTCGATCGGGCCTGGATTTGGCGTAGTCTGTACCCATCCCGGTTGCTGAACTTCCCTCACCAAATATCTGCCGGAAGAAACATTGGCAAAAGTGTAGTTGCCTTGGGGGTTTGTGATGGTATTGGGTTCGCCCGGATCAAAGCTGCTGTTGCCGTTGAGGTCGAGGTAAATTGGCCAGTTTGCCAGAGGCGGGTCTGTCGCGTCTCTGACGCTGTTGGCATTGAGGTCGTTGAACTTGACACCGCTGATGCTGCCGACAAAAAAGACATTGCCAAAATTGATGTTGTTGACAGTGGTGTTGGAAGTAACGTTAACCGGGCCGGGGTCAGGCGTGGTTTGAAGAAAACCCGGTTGCTGGACTTCTCTCACCAAATATGTATCGGCGGGAATATTGACAAAAGCGTAATTGCCTTCAACGTTTGTAAGAGTAAAAGGTTCGTCGGCGTCGAGCCTGTTGTTGCGGTTGAGGTCGAGGTAAATTTGCCAGTTAGCTAGCCCTTGTTCCCCAGGATCTCGGAGGGTGTTGCTGTTGATGTCGTTGAATTTTGTGCCTGCGATCGTCCCTGCGTTAAAGTTGTTGCCAAAATTGATATTGCCAGCATTTGTGCCACTGGTAATCGTGATGGGTGCGGGATTTGGGGTAGTTTGGCGAAAGTTCGGCTGCTGGACTTCCCTAACTTGGTAAGTTCCCGGTGGCAGGTTGGCGAAGATGTAGTTGCCTTGGGCGTTTGTGACGGTGGAAGGTTCGTTAAATTCTGGCTGGCCGTTGTTGTTGAGGTCGAGGTAGATTTGCCAGTTGGGAATGGGGACTTCTCCGGGATCAGGGAGGCCGTTGGCGTTAAAATCGTTGTATTTAGTGCCGCTGATGCTGCCGACTTGGAAGTTCCCGATGTTGACGTTGCCGATGTCTATTTGGCTGGCAATTCTGGTGGGGGTGGATTCGGACATGGTGTTGCTGGGGCCCAATGAACGCGGTTCAATGTTTTCTGTAGGGCAATCTAGCAGTTTTTTTGCCAATTGCAGCTATTTGAGAGGATAAATTATTTTTAGGAAAGGGAAGGGGGGAAAAGTTGTGAGTTTTGATTAACTGGTTCGCAGACATAGCCAGGGAGTCAGTTAATGCCTTATGCCCAATTCCCTATGCCTAAATTCCCAATTTTTTCCAGATTTGATGTACGATCGCTACCAGTTTTGCAGAGGTCGAATTCCCAATGTCCCAAAACTTGACAGCAAGCTGGAATGAAGCCCGCGAGGTTCCGAGTTTGCTCTTCGGCTGGAGTTTGTGCGGTTTATTGGCAATGAGCTCGATCGCCCCTACTCCTGCTGTCGCACAGCTACCTACCTCCGAACAGAGTAACAGCAACAGCCCGATCGCTCAAACAGGTGCGATCGTCCGCCCCGCAATCAAATTGGGCAGCCGCGGCTCAGAAGTGATCGAACTCCAAGCTGCTCTTCAATTGTTGGGCTTTTACGCTGACACTGTAGACGGGATTTTCTCACAAAGCACCGCTAGATCTGTGTCTCAGTTCCAAGAAGCAGCAGGTCTGCCTCCCGATGGAATAGTCGGTCAAGATACTTGGAACCGGCTGTTTCCTGCGACTCCGAGCGCGCTTGAAAACCCGATCGCTAACGATCCTGTAACTGCCGACAACTCAGAGATCAACCCCCAAGGGCAGCCAACAAATTTTCCGGTTTTGAGAAGACGAATGCGGGGGGAAGCAGTCAGAGATTTGCAAGAGCGGCTGCGGGCCAAGGGATTTTTGCGGGTGAGTGCTGACGGCGTGTTTGGCCCGGAAACTCAAGCTGCTGTCAAGGCGGCTCAGCGACAATATCAACTGCCAGCAGACGGCATTGTCGGCCGCGCAACTTGGGAAGCTCTGCTGCGTTGAAAGCAAGCGACAACGGCCGGCTATGCACGTTGCGAGATCGGGCGATCGTACAAATTGTTAATAATCGCTTTTGGAAGTATTTCATCACATCAAAAAGTGTCAAGTTTGGTAAACAAAGTGTTTTTATGCGCGCAGTTGGTGTTAACTTAAAAGCATGAGGGGCAAAACCAAGAAGCACAAAAAACTTGGATAAAAAACTTGGAATTAGAGTATTTGTCCCGCTCGGCTCTAGTCCGCAGGCAACGCCTGAACCGTGTAGCTTATTAGCAAAGAAAGGTTGACATTGGGATCGAGATTTGTTAAATAGCTTGAGGCTATTGGATTAATCAAAAGTTGCGATCGCACAACAGTCAAACACAGAAGTCTGAATAGACTCCGCTGATAGCTAGCTCGTCTACAGAGTAGTTGCCAAAAAGTCCACCTTAGTTGTAGTTTGCTGAAACTCAGCAGAACTAAAAACCCACTTGAATCAACTTAATTTACAAACTTTTTAGGGTCTGGCATCCGATATGCTAGGCCCTAAAATTTTGAGATTTTTTTGAAGTAGTCAGCAGTCTTTGGCTGTCAACAGTCAACAGTCAACCGTTAACTAATGACTAATGACCATTTCATTTAATTTCTTCAATTCGAGCATTCAAACCGTTAGCGCTGAGCATTTGTAGCAATTCCTCAGCTTTTTCGAGTTCCCGAAAAGCACCGGCTTGCATCACCGGTCGTCCGCTGGAAAAAGAGCGAAAAGCACCGGGAACGAGGGATTGCATTTTTTGTCGATCGCGCCAACTGTCGGTATCCACCACAACTCGATACCGGAAACCCAAAGCTCTGGCTCGATCGAATGACGGCGAATTATCCTCGGCATCGGGCAAAGAATTCCCCGCTAAAGGTGCAGGTACATAGCCACCCCTTCCTATCGGAATGTTGCGACCCGGAACCGGCAATCTACCCTCGGAAGAAACCGAACTCGAACTATCAAAATTGGGAGGAATCATTGGTTGCTGTACCGAACTTTCCGAAATTGATCGATAATTCGGATCGGGCACGGGAATTGCGATCGCCCCTTGGGCTACCGATGAAGCAGTGGCATTCCTCGGAGAAAGTTCTTGCTGCAACTGGGCGCTTCGCGGTGCGGGTCGATTTTGCACAGATCGCATTGAAACTGGCGCAGGCGGGGGAAGTGGCGCTCTTTCACTTCTGGGACTTAGCCGGCCGGGAGTGTAAGCGGGGAGAGAAGTGTCTGGGCCACCGATGCTGGGAGGTCGATCGGTCGTTAGCTGCAAAGCACTTCCCCCCATTGGCGGCGGTGTAAAAGTTCCCGCCACATCAACCGATCCCGTCGTCCGGCTGCTCGACAATTGATTGCCGTAAGCTGGGATTACTTGACCTTTTGCCGCATTGTTGACATCGTACTGACCGTTGTTGCGAATGACATTGCCCCCCGGTTCGGCTGCAGTTCCCAAATCCGGCAGAGAGCTCGCGATCGCCACAATTCCGTCCCGGCGATTACTCTCGATATAATTGTTACGCAGCACAGGTCTAGCATTAGCTTGCACCACCACGCCATCTTTATTGCGAGTAATTTTGTTACCGATTAGCAGAGGCGAAGCGTTCTGCGCTACATTCACCCCAAATCCCGTGTTTTCAAACACATTATCTCGAACTTCCGGCTGGGAACTGCCAAAAATCGTAATGCCGTTAGCTCCATTTTTCGAGAAAACATTCCCGCCAATCGTCGGCCTTGAAGTACCCACTACCGAAATGCCGTCGTGAGTGCTGCCAGAAAAAGTATTGTTAACAACCGTCGGAGAACTCGATTCGATCCACAAAGCGTAACCGCGATAGTTGGTATTCGTCACCGTCACCCCGCTGAGTCCCGCCCCGTCTGCGGCTAAAATCGCGATATTTTGACCCGCCGAAGTCGGACTGATAAAGTATCCTCCGCCTTTGATGAGAATATTCTGACCGCGAGTGTTGGGATTTCCCTGAACTGTCACGCTGGGCCTGAGCATTAATGGAAATTTTTCGCCGGTTTGCTCGCTGTAAGTACCGGGCGCTAGCAAAATCGCTGTTTTGGGCGGGGCGACGCTTAAGGCGTAGGTAAGGGTTTTGAACGGAGCTTGATCGCTGCCGTTGCCTCCTGTGTCGCTGCCGCCCGTGGAGCTGACGTACAGTATGTTAATCTCGCTCTCTAGGGTCTGAGAAAGTAGCTGCACTCCGGGTATCCCGGCAGCGATAACTGATGTTTGAGGGTTGCAAAGGGCGGTCATCGCAAAGACGAGCAGAAGGCAAGAACTCAAACAAGATTTTTGCGATCGATTTTCTTTGCACCAGGTCGGTTGTGAGTAAATTAGCATAAAAAAACGCAACTTATCTGTGAGCCGAGTTTCGCCTCCGGTGTTTCGTGTCAGGTTTTCGCGATCGAAGTTTAAATACGCCCGCCTGTTTGGGTTGTTCTCCCTTAATCTTTTGTGTTGTTCTGCTAACCTCACGGCTCTCCTCCCAAGTGTGGTATGCAGTTTAACGATTCCACTCTCATCAAGTTTGATCTATTATGCTTTGTTTTCATCGAATTCAATAAAACTTAAAAAAATATTGTCGAATTTACATTGGTTTATGCCAAAATTAAGCCGCCTGCTTTGCTACGATCTTGACGGCGTGGGACAATGTAGCGGTTTGACTGGTAAAATTAATTATAATTAGGGTGGTTCTGAATGACCGACAAACAAAACAGAACTTTACCGGCACAGCCAGCCCTCTGCCGGATTTTAGATGCAAATTTAGATCGATCGCGCGAAGGGTTGAGAATTATTGAAGAATGGTGCAGGTTTGGTCTCAACAGCTCGGATTTAGCTGGCGAGTGCAAGCAACTGCGTCAAGAATTGGCTGCTTGGCACGTCGCAGAACTTCGCAGTGCTAGGGATACGCCGGCAGATCCGGGTACGGAGTTGACTCACCCGCAGGAAGAGCAGCGTTCGAGCATTCAGCAGCTACTGGAGGCGAATTTCTGTCGGGTGGAAGAAGCTCTGCGGGTACTCGAAGAGTATGGCAAAATTTACGATCGGAATATGGGCGCGGCTTTTAAGCAGATGCGCTATCGGGTTTATACTCTCGAAAGCGATTTGCTGGCTTACCGGCGCTACCAGCAGTTACTTCGATCGCAGTTATACCTTGTAACTTCGCCGAGAGACAACTTGATGGGAGTCGTGGAAGCTGCTTTGCAAGGCGGGCTGACTTTGGTGCAGTACCGCGACAAAAGCTCAGACGACGGGGTAAAGCTGGCTAATGCGCGCCAGTTGTGCGAACTTTGTCACCGCTACGATGCTTTGCTGATTGTGAACGATCGCGTGGATTTGGCGATTGCAGCGGATGCCGACGGCGTACACTTAGGGCAGGGAGATTGGCCTGTGGCGGAAGCGCGCAAGTTGCTCGGCCCCGGACGGATCATCGGTCGTTCTACTACGAATGGCGAGGAAATGCAGCGAGCTATTGAAGAGGGAGCCGACTACATTGGAGTTGGGCCTGTTTATTCCACTCCTACTAAACCTGATAAACAGGCGGCGGGTTTGGACTATGTGCGGTATGCTGCTGATAAGTCGCCGATTCCGTGGTTTGCGATCGGCGGAATTGATATCAACAACCTCGATGAAGTATTGAATGCCGGAGCTCAAAGGGTTGCCGCAGTACGCGCGATTATGGAAGCAGAACAGCCTACTTTAGTAACGCAGTTTTTCATCTCGCAGTTGATTCGGATGCAGAATCTTAAAGCTCAGAAAGCTTTGCACGGAAAAAGCTAGGTTAATTGGGGATTTGTAGGGCGGGTTTAGCACAGGAAATCTGTGCATCAAATATAATAATTTTGTTACAAAACCCGCCCTGAAAACTGATATTTTACTTATGATAAATCAAATTGCGCTGCAAGTTAACGGAGAAACCCGCAATTGTGCGATCGACACACCGTTACCAAAATTACTAGAACAATTGGGATTAAACCCGCGCTTGGTGGCTGTAGAGTACAACGGGGAAATTCTGCACAAACAATTTTGGGAAACTACACAGATGCAAGAGGGCGACATCTTAGAAGTTGTGACAATTGTCGGAGGAGGCTAGCCACAAATTGGTGACAAATTAAGCCTTAAATTGTCACCCATTGGCAGAACCTAGGAATGTCGCTTGCCCTCAAGTCTAGATCCCCCTAAATCCCCCTTAAGAAGGGGGACTTTGAGAAGACTCTTGTCTCCCTAAATCCCCGTTAATTAACAGGGACTTTGAGAAAAATCTTGCCCTAAATCCCCGTTAATTAACAGGGACTTTGAGAAAAATCTTGTCCCCCCCTTAAGAAGGGGGCTAGGGGGGATCGAGACTTTGAGACAAACAAAAGAGACTTAAAGAACGCCGCAAAATATCGCAATTAAACTGCGACAGCTTCAGCCACGGGTTCAGCCACAGGTGCTGCTACAACAGGATAAATGCTGACTTTCTTGCGAGTTTTGCCTTTTCTTTCAAAAGTCACCACACCGTCAATCATGGCAAACAGAGTATCATCTCTGCCGATACCAACATTGTTACCGGGGTGAACTTTAGTGCCGCGTTGGCGGATCAAAATGTTGCCAGCTTTGACAACTTGACCGCCGTACTTTTTGACACCCAGACGCTGAGAATTAGAGTCGCGTCCGTTACGTGTACTGCCTGTACCTTTCTTGTGGGCCATAATATCCTCAACTGTATTTACTATGTTTTATTCTGAATCAGTTTCGGCGGTTTGGGGAGTTTCGACAACTGCTTGAGTTAAGTCTCTGGCGGCTAAGACTGTACCGTTGACGCTAATCGAGTCAATCATAAAGCGAGTTGTTTCTTGACGGTGCCCTTTTTTCTTCCGAGTTTTCTTTTTCGGCTTCATCTTGTAGACGAGGACTTTTCGGCCCCGGAAATGCCGTAGAACCGTTCCTTCTACCGTGGCATTTTCTAGTAGAGGCTGGCCGATATGAACCTCGCCTTCGTGCTGGATCAGAAATACTTTGTCGATGGTGACTTTGGATTCAGCTTCAATGTGAAGCAGTTCGATGTCGTAGAAGCGGCCTGGTTCTACCCGAAATTGTTTGCCGCCGGTTTCAATGATTGCGTAAGTCATGGGATGGTTGTTGAGATTGCCGTACAGGTAGCTGATGAGTCATTGGTCATTGGTCGTTGTGGACTTTTGACTGCTGACTGCTCTCCAGCTTTTGGAATGTCTTAACCTGATCCGAGCCGGATTTAGACAGACAATCTACTATTATTGCTGACTAGGGTGTTTTTGTCAAGTTCGATTGCCCCGGAAATTTCTAATTAGGGATAAAAATACAAGATGCTGTAACCTTTTTATCCCCTTTCTCCAAAAGGTCGATCGAACTGGATTTAAGCCGTCGCAGAACATTTGCGCGATCGCAACAATTCCAAAGCTTGCTGTTTCACCCTACCCTCCATCACCTCTTTTTGCAAATTAATAAAAGCCTCAAAATCTTCTAAGCCGTACTTAGTCATCTGCAACTGCTGTCGCAACTGTTCTTCTGCCTCAACCGTTAAGTAACCTGTTGCCAATGCTTTTCGGACAATTTTACTGATTAAAGTCATAGTAGATTTACCCTGAATACACCTACGTTAAAACACTGAAGTTTTGTCACCAGACTAACTCAGCTTTTAGTTTGTTTCATAATTACCCTTAAAATAGGTTAAATCTACCTTAAGGTCTATGTAAATAAAGTTATTTTTGATACATCGATGAAACTGTAGCTATCTTAAATGTAGAGTGCGATTAAATTGGTATATTTAGTTTTTGTCAGAGAACATTATCCTTCAACTACGTTAAATCTACCTTAAGGCAGAATTAAAACATAGCGATTTGTAACATTGCAAATTGTATGGATTTTAAATGTAGAGTGCGATTAAATTGGTATATTTAGTTTCTGTCTAACAACAGTCGCCATTCTCTGACAGCAAAAGGAGGAACCAGCAATTGTGTATCATTTTGATTTTTCAGGGGCAAATTCAACAGTAAAGGTCGATTACTTTCCAATTGTGTAATTATTGATTTGAAATCGTATTCTCCGACATTCATTGGCAAACCCGACTCGTTCCAAATATCATTAGCATTGCCAATTTCGCGCTTTCCCGCCGCAACTTTCAGCGGAACCGGGTGCTGCAATTCTGTTGCGGGAAATCCTACTAATCTCAGATTTAAAGACTTTACTACTCCCGACTTTACTCGCTTGTACAAAACAACTTGCCATGCTTTGTCATCAGTATCGCGCAGGCTTTGTACGGATCGGAACATTACTGTCTCGGCAGTTTCTGGATATTTGTGAATGGAGGCGAAAGCGGGCGCGCTGACAGCTAAGATTAGATACAAGCACAAGCTAATGACAGTTAAAGTTCTACGCCAACAATAATATTTTTTCAACTTTCAATACCTCCAATAATTTACATTTTTTAGCAACAACTAGAAAAAAGGACAGGTTTGTATTGAGATTATTAAGGGATGAACAATAGAAGACAAGAAGCAGGCAGGTTTTGTATAAAAATTATTCATCTATGACCAAGTTACGCGCTCAACCTGCCCCTACATTATATCTCGACTTCGTTTGCTGAAGTTAGGCGCTAAACCTGATCTTACAATGTATATAGTCTGGTTTATTTCCAATCGGTTTCAGCTTGGGATAGCACGTAAGCTGAAACATCGATAATTTGTTGTTCAGATAAACGATCTTTGTAAGCGGGCATAATACCTTTGCCGTTGGTTACTAAGCTGGAAATATTGGCGATGGAATCCATGCCGTATTTTTTTAATGCTTTTTGTTTCAAGTTTTTGCCGCGCCTGATAATGTTGCTGCCGTTGATGTGACAGCCTGCACAGTTGGCGCTGAAGACTTCGGCTGCAGTGGGACTTGTAGCTGTATCTGCGATCGCCATTTGGGAATTAGCAGCGATTTCTACAAATGCCAGTGTCAGTATCAATACAAAGGCGGTGAGAATTTTTTTTAAGTTCTTTAGCGAAATCATTTATTTGCAATTTGAAAAATAGTGCTGGATTTAATGATATCACTAAATACGCATTTTCGGGTTAACTCAGCGATTTATTCTTCCCAATCGAAGGTGCGGGAAACTGCTTTTTTCCAAAAGCGATATTTTTGCTCGCGAAGTGCGATCGGCATTTTCGGTTCCCAAGTACAATCCACCGCCCAATTCTCCCGCAATTCGGCTAGCTGACTCCAAAAACCAACCGCCAAACCTGCCGCATAAGCCGCACCGAGTGCAGTAGTTTCTGCTACCACAGGCCGCACCACAGGCACTCCCAAAACATCACTCTGAAACTGCATCAGCGTGTGATTTCCCACCATTCCTCCGTCTACTTTTAAAGACAAAAGCTGCACTGCTGAATCCTGATTCATTGCGTCCAATATTTCCCGCGTTTGCCACGCTGTAGCTTCCAATACTGCGCGGGCAATGTGTGCCTTAGTCACGTAGCGAGTTAAACCTGCAATTACTCCCCGCGCGCTGTCTTTCCAATAGGGTGCGTAGAGTCCCGAAAATGCCGGGACAACGTAAACTCCCCCACTATCTTCGACTGTATTTGCTAATGTTTCTACTTCTGCAGATGTGTTGATGATGCCCAAATTGTCCCGCAGCCACTGCACAAGAGCTCCGGCGATCGCAATACTGCCTTCCAAAGCATACACAGCGGGCGATTCCCCCATCTTGTAGGCGACTGTTGTTAGTAATCCTTGCTTTGAAGGGACGATCGCCTCACCGGTATTCAGCAGCATAAAACAGCCCGTACCGTAAGTATTTTTCGCCTCCCCCAGACTGAAACAAGTTTGCCCGACGAGGGCGGCTTGCTGATCGCCCAAAGCAGCAGCAATCGGAACACCATCTAACAATCCTTTTGCAGTTCCAAAAACTTGACTCGAAGGGCGAATTTCTGGCAGCATCTGGCGGGGAATTGCCATTATTTCCAAAGTTTCGGCATCCCAATCAAGGGTTTGCAAATCCATCAGCATCGTGCGGCTGGCGTTGGTAACATCGGTAATATGTACGCCGCCAGTCAGGTGCCAAATCAGAAAAGAATCGACATTGCCAAAAATAGCATCCCCTTGATTTGCAGCTTCCCGCAATCCTGCAATATTGTCCAGCATCCACTTAATTTTCGGTCCGCTGAAATAAGTAGCCAACGGCAAACCGCATCGTTTTTGAAATCGATCTTTGCCCTCAAACTCCGCTAATTTTTCGCAAATTTGGTGAGTGCGAGTATCTTGCCAAACAATCGCATTGCCGTAAGGTTTGCCAGTGTTTTTGTTCCAAACAATTGTAGTTTCGCGCTGGTTGGTAATACCGAGTGCAGCAATATCTTTCGGGTCGATATTGCCGATTTCGAGGGCATTTTTAATCACGCTTTGGGTGCGCTGCCAAATTTCATCGGGATTGTGTTCGACCCATCCTGGTTGGGGATATATTTGCTGGTGTTCTTGTTGGTTGCTGCAAATTATCTGTCCCCGGCGATCGAATATGATAAATCTGGTGCTGGTGGTTCCTTGGTCGATCGCTGCTACGTATTTTTTTGCCAATTGTTTAAAACCTTTTTAGTAATGAGCTATTTAACGTATATGATACTATGTAAAACACAAGGTAATCTCAAAAACTTTAGTTTAGGGAACTCCACAAGTTGAAACTGGTAGATTTGCTCAGGCTCGATCGCACAATTAAGGTTATTGGCTTTGACGACGCTCCGTTTTCTCGTACAAGCGGCAGTCTGGTGTCGATCGCGGGCATAGTCTGCGGGGGAACTCGATTTGAAGGAATGGTGTGGGGACAAGTCCTCCCCGACGGATTAGATGCCACGGATGCCATTTCTGGGCTACTCATCGGAGGCAAATTTTTACCACAATTGCATCTGGTTTTGCTGGACGGAATTGCTTTCGGCGGCTTCAATATTATTGACCTTCCCGAGTTAGCATCGCGGCTGCAAATTCCTTGCGTTGCTGTCATGCGCCGCCAACCAGATTTAGCTGCTATTGAAAAAGCTCTCGGTCATTTACCCGACTCTGAATACCGTTTAGAATTGTTGCGCCGCGCTGGGAAAATTCACGCTTTTGAACCTTTCTTTTTTCAAGTTTGCGGCGAACAACCAGAAGTAATTGCGCTTGTGCTTCAGCGTTTGACAGACACTGGGAAAGTTCCTGAAGCTTTGCGTTTAGCTCATTTGATTGGTGCGGCGGTAATTAATGGAGTTAGCAGCAGTTCTGCTTGAATTATTGTTAATAACGGGCAAGATGCCCGTTCCACAAAGAGGAAATTTTCTTGTGGGATTGGCATCCTGCTCGCCCATGAAAAACTTATTGACAATGGTGCAATATCTCAGTTTCTACTCTTTTACTTACACAATTTCGCCGTCAATTTCACCGAATTCGATTTGAGTTCCCAACGCCAAAGTCAAGGTACTTTCAGGTTCTACCATTTTTATATCACCTTGAATGTCGGTAGCCCACCAAGCGCGATCGCACAAATTAGTCAATCCTAACGAAAGCTCGTTTCTCGATCGAGAAGTGACTATAGCTACAAGACCGTTAGATGCTGCGGCTGTTAAACTCGGTATGTCAGAGGTGAATAATTGAGTTCCCGCACTCAGAGGAATAACTCTACTGCCTAATTTCAGAGAAAATTGGCTGCTAGTAAAAGAATTTACTGGGGGCTGATCTGATATAAAGATAGGCGGAATATTTGCCGTTGTTGGGGCTGGCAAGTCAGAGTTTCCTACTGTAATTGTACAGTTGCCGATTCTTTTTTGGTCGCCCGATCGCAAATAACTCACCGCCCCGCTATCAACATTCTCGCAAACAATTTGACCTGCTTCCAATTGAAACCGCATGGCCAAGGGCGAAACATTAGGAATGCAGATAATAGACAAGTTTTCATCGCTACCAAAAGTCACTGGTTCGGAACCCAGAGTGAGAGTGCGATTTGCTCCCGTATCGTAACTAATTACCAGCCAAGCTTTGTTGAACAAAGTTTCAGCTACAACTAGCATAATTCCAATCCAAAAACCGATGGCAGCACAGCCAGCTAAACGGCCGACAGTACCGGACAAATTGTAAGCAAACAGAATAAACAAACAGCCTCCCAAAACACCTCCAACACCGCCACCTCCCGTGCCGCGAAGCGCTCCCAAATTAGGAATCCGCTGTGCAAGTCCCAGTCCTAATAAACTGCCAGCTATTCCCCAGCAAATTACTCGTAATAATTCGTTGTTTCCATCGCCAATTCCGCTGTAAATACCTTCGGCGATCGCCCCAGAAATGGCTCCTGCTATTAAACCAAACAATCCGCCATTTTTTAAAGCCTGTTTAATTTGAGGTTTGCCTTTGATATAGTAATAATAGCCGAACATAATAGCAGTAGCAATGCCACCGCCTACCAACCCAAACCAGCGAGCGGTAGAAAATACACTGTCAAAAACAGATTCCGAACCAGTGAGCCCCTGCATGAAAGGTTCGGTGATGAGATTGCCGACGAAACCGCCGACAGCACCGCTAATCCCAAACTGTAAAGCTTTTTTAATGGCTGATAGATTTCTTTTCACGGCGCACCAGATTTAAAGTGAGAGTCAAATCTAGCTACAAGCTCGAAACTTAGGATTTCCGATGATCTTATTATCTGGCATCGCGATCGAGCACAGGCAAGATGCCTGTTCCACAAACACAAACAGTTGAGTTTTCTTATGAGTAGTAGGGGTTGGGCAGGAACCATTGGTGTCAACTTAAGCTTTTAGTCCGCCAGTCCTCCCGCTCACCCAGCAGTCCGCCAGGGAATGAATTCCCTGTCTAATAGCACAAGTCCTCTAAAAGAGGACTGAATCATTCCTTAGTCCTCTTTTAGAGGACTTTCGCTTTGAGGCTCTTGTTTCAACCCCTGACGGACTATCGGTTTTACCTTAAGTGCACACCAATGGGTAAGAGATCCCGCCCGTCCAAGACTTATTCAGAATGGTGCAAGATGTGATTGTGAGACGATCGCACCTCTCCCCGCCTGTCTCCCGCCTGTCTCCCCCCATCTCCCGCTTGTCTCCCTCTGAGGGAAAAGTCTTTGAACCTCGCGCGATCGCCCGTCACAATTCCCGCTCAATGCTCGATCGCCTGTAACCATTGCTGCCAGATAATTTTAGCAATTTTTTAACTGTGAAATTTTAACGCAGAACACCCAAGCGATGGCCCAAATATGAAAAGTAATGTTACAAACTATTACAGTAACACTCAGAATGTGAACATAATGCCTCAAAATACTTGCGAGAGGTAGTTGTGTCAGAGAAGCAATATCCTTACTAACTGCCCGACAGTCTCTCGATCGCCACTAAGTGGCCTGCTGCAATCTTGATCATAAATTAAAGATCGCATCAGTCATTTATGGTATTGTAAGCGACAGGCTTAGTGCGAGCACTCACAACCGCACCGGCGTGAAGAACCAGCGCCGTTAAGCACCGAAGGCCGTCACCCGCCAACAACTTCAACAGTTGCTGAGTGTGGAAAGTCCAGCCTTCCCCGTCAAAGCTCCTGCTTGAGCAGGAAAGATACGGGACACAAGCGCCCGCTTTCGCTAGCTCAGCGCAGAGCAGTTCATATAGCAAAATATCCAGCGGGTACACACAAGATGAGTATCGTCACCAAATCAATCGTCAACGCAGACGCCGAAGCTCGCTACTTGAGCCCAGGTGAATTAGATCGGATCAAAAGCTTCGTCACCTCTGGTGAACGCCGCGTCCGCATCGCCCAAATTTTGAGCGAATCCCGCGAACGCATCGTCAAGCAAGCAGGCGACCAACTTTTCCAAAAGCGCCCTGATATCGTTTCTCCCGGCGGCAACGCTTACGGCGAAGAAATGACCGCAACTTGCTTGCGCGACATGGACTACTACCTGCGTTTGATTACCTACGGAATCGTAGCTGGCGACATTACTCCGATCGAAGAAATCGGTATTGTCGGCGTCCGCGAAATGTACAAATCTCTCGGCACCCCGATTGAAGCCGTCGCCGAAGGCGTTCGCGCTATGAAAAATGCAGCAAGCTCGCTGCTGTCTGGAGAAGATGCTTCCGAAGCTTCCTCTTACTTCGACTACGTTATCGGTGCGATGCAGTAAGGAATTTCGATTTTAGGTTTTCGATTTTAGATTGAAAAATTGGGGGTTGCCGGCAACAAGTTAAAAGCTTTTGCAAATAACCAGCCACTTAAAAATCTTAAATCCCAAATCCCAAATTCCAAATTCTAGCTCCAAAATTGGACTGACTCAGCCACTTTCTAGGAAACAAGACAACCATGCAAGACGCAATTACCGCCGTTATCAATTCCTCTGACGTTCAAGGTAAGTACCTGGACATCAGCGCTCTAGACAAGCTCAAGAACTACTTTGCTTCTGGTGAACTGCGCGTCCGCGCCGCTACAGCCATCAGCGCTAATGCAGCCACAATCGTCAAAGAAGCAGTTGCTAAGTCTCTGTTGTACTCTGATGTAACTCGTCCCGGCGGCAATATGTACACCACTCGTCGTTATGCAGCTTGCATCCGCGACTTGGACTACTACCTCCGCTATGCCACCTACGCTATGCTAGCTGGCGACCCTTCCATCCTCGATGAGCGCGTGCTCAACGGTTTGAAAGAAACCTACAACTCCTTGGGCGTGCCCATCGGTTCTACCGTACAAGCAATCCAAGCAATGAAAGAAGTCACCGCCGGTTTGGTCGGTTCTGACGCTGGTAAAGAAATGGGCGTCTATTTCGACTACATCTGCTCTGGCTTGAGCTAACACTCAGGAAGAAGGAAGAAGGAAGAAGGAAGAAGAAGGAAGAAAGAAAAATATTTATTTCTTGCCTCTTTTAACTTTTAACTTTGGACTTGTTACCTTTGGCTTTGAAAAGAGGTCAGGGAAGTTGAGAGTGATTGCTAGACCGTCAAAGGCTTGTCGAGAAAGCCCGACGAGTTTTAACGAGCTAGTTTTGACTCCTAACTCCCTGCCTTCAATCTTTAAAAAATCCATCTAATAATCTGTAAACCTACTCAGGAGTTAGTTTCCCATGAGAATGTTTAAGGTGACTGCTTGCGTCCCCAGTCAAACTCGCATCCGCACTCAGCGCGAATTGCAAAATACCTATTTTACTAAGCTCGTTCCTTACGACAACTGGTTCCGGGAACAGCAAAGAATTATGAAAATGGGCGGCAGAATTATTAAAGTGCAACTGGCTACCGGTAAGCCCGGAGCTAATACAGGTTTACTTTAAGAGCCGAAGCTGGATTAGTAGAGGGGTAAGAGGTCGATCGCGACCTCTTTTTTGTTGTTATAGTAGAAGGAAGAATGTCCAGCGTTGTTAATCTAATCATTGACAAATATTTCAATAAGCCGAAAGTATAACTGCGATTATCGCTAACAAAACAGCAAGCATTTGTGGTAATGTAATAGCCTCTTTCAAGAATAAAGACGATAATAATATAGTAATCAGCGGGTAGATAGACGTAACACTCACTACATTGGCAACTTCACCTTTACCAAGGGCTATAAAAAATACTAATGATGCCACCGTACCACAAACGCCAACTAACATGGCAAACAAAATTCCCCTAACATCTCCCTCAAAACTAAAATTATTAGTGTGGAAAATAATAAATAAAGTAGTTAAAATAGCGCCAATTGCTTCATAAACAAAAGCAGTTTTGTAGTCAATATATTTAGTCGCTAAATTACCAAAAAATCCCCACAAACCATATAATAGCGAACAGATTAATGCGTAAATTAACCAATCTGGTACTTTAGCCATCTTTGTTAGAGTTTATTGAGATCATTCTAAAATCCTATGGCTAACGACATTCGACGCTTGATTCCATTTTTTGACCCCAGCGCGTCTCAATGGGCAGCTGAGGCCCGGTGGCTCAGGTGGCTGACTTTTCTGTGGCTGTTTGTCGGGCTGACAGCATTGTTTTCGGCTTCCTATCCCATTGCAAATTATGAATTTGGAGACGGGCTTTATTATTTTAAACGACAGCTAGTCGCAGTGGCGATCGGGCTGGCCGGCTTTAACTTGATGGTGTACTCCCCACTGCGGTACATCATGAAAACATCTCAGTTAGGCGTTTTATTGCTGCTGGGATTGCTCTGGTTGACCTTAGTTCCGGGGGTGGGAACCACAATCAACGGGGCGACTCGCTGGATATCTCTGGGCCCGGTTCCGATTATTCAACCTTCTGAGTTGATTAAGCCGTTTTTTGTTCTCCAAAGCGCCCGCATTTTCGGCAACTGGCCTCGGTTGACGAATAAAGTTCGCTTAACTTGGCTGTTAATTTTCGGTGCAATGCTGTTGGGAATTTTGTTGCAGCCGAATTTAAGTACCACGGCTTTGTGCGGGATGACTTTGTGGTTGGTGGCTTTGGCGGCGGGCTTACCTTACTTGCAGTTGGGCGCCACGGCTATGGGGGGAATGCTTTTAGCGGTTTTAAGTATTAGTTTGAGGGAATATCAGCGCCGCCGGATTATGTCTTTCCTCAATCCTTGGGCTGATCCGATGCAAGACGGCTATCAGTTGATTCAAAGTCTCCTGGCTGTGGGTTCTGGGGGCATTTGGGGTGTGGGTTTGGGGATGTCGCAGCAAAAATTATTTTATCTGCCGATTCAGTACAGCGATTTTATTTTTGCTGTGTTTGCTGAGGAGTTTGGTTTGGTGGGAGGTTTCTCGCTGTTGCTGATGTTGGCGGCTTACTCTACTGTGGCGTTGAGGGTAGCGATGAAGGCCCGGAATATTGAGAGTCAGTTGGTGGCGATTGGGGTGATGGTGGTGATGGTGGGACAGTCGCTGCTGAATATTGGGGTGGCGACGGGGGTTTTGCCGACTACGGGTTTGCCGCTGCCGTTTTTTAGTTACGGGGGTTCTTCGATGTTGGCGAGTTTGTTGTTGTCGGGGTTGCTGATTCGGGTGGCTAGGGAGAGTTCTGAGGCTGATGTGGTTTCTTTGGATGGACGCAGAGGGAAGCCGGAAAAGCCGAAGTTACGATCCAACAACGGCACTACACAAACTGAATAATTTGTCAAGTTATTTCTTTGAAGCGCGGGTAGCTAGAAACCGGGTTGTTTAACCAAAATATTTGCTTAAAACCTTCAATAAGAGTCAAAAAACCCGGTTTCTTTAGCTTCTGCTGCGGTATCATTCTGGGCGATCGACTATTTCCGCCCGTCACCTTTATTGGGCGGTTCTTCTTGTTGTTCTTGAGGTTTAGCTGTGATCTCAGTTAATTCTTTTTTGTCTGGTTGCGGTGTTTCTGGAGTTGAGTTAGCCATTGAGTTTTGTCCTAAATAGATGCACCGCTTAATGATATCTTTTCTGGCTACAAATGTATTGCTGTAGATAGGGCGAGGAAAATCAAGACAGACAATTCTGATGCAATTCGATTTGGGCTTTAATATTAGACAGCATTATCTAGATGCAAATGGCTGTCGCTTGCTATACTGCTGGAGGGTTGTAGCCAAACAAATCGGAGGCGGACGCAAAAATACATTTGTTAAGAATTAAAGACCGAGATGGCGATCTCGAACGATTAACCTTTGCTGCAGCAATTTTCCCAGTTTCGCGTTACTGTTACCAGAAAGAATTGGTTTAAAGCCGGAACTGCGATCGGGAGAAATTAAAAGAAGACTATTCATTACTCCAATCCTCTTACTTCCAGGTAGATGTCGCTATCTTGCGGTCAACAGTCAACAGTCAACAGTCAACAGTCAACAGTCAACAGAACCGCGTCGTGCAAATCGCATTAGCAATATCTTGATGTGTCAAGCGGATGCTCCAACCAGAGCCCTGTCAAAAGTTATGAAACTGCAAAAAATTGGATTGTCGGCACTGATCTCAATCTTAGCGGCGCTGACTGTAGGTGAGTTTCGGTTTATCCCTAATTCTCAATTTAAAATCATCAATTCTCAGGCCTTGGCTCAAACCCAAGCTCAGCGGAAAGCCGAAGCAGACCGACTGTTACAGCAAGGGATTCAGCAGTATCAGATTAGTCAATTTCAAGCTGCATTGCAGTCTTGGCAACAGGCACTAATAATTTATCGAGAAATTAAAGACCGCCAAAGCGAGGGGAAAGCTCTGGGAAATCTGGGAATTGCTTACCGTAACCTCGGCGACTACGCCAAAGCCATCGAGTACCTTCAGCAGGACTTGGCGATCGCGCGAGAAATAAAAGACCGCCAAAGCGAGGGGATATCTCTGGGAAATCTGGGAAATACTTAACTTTTCCCTCGGCGACTACGCCAAAGCCATCGAGTACCTTCAGCAGGACTTGGCGATCGCGCGAGAAATTAAAGACCGCCAAAGTGAAGGGGTGGCGCTGGGAAATCTGGGAAATACTTACTTTTCCCTCGGCGACTACGCCAAAGCCATCGAGTACGCTCAGCAGTGGTTGGCGATCGCCCGAGAAATAAAAGACCGCCCAAGCGAGGGGAGAGCTCTGGGACATCTGGGAAATGCTTACAATTCCCTCGGCGACTACGCCAAAGCCATCGAGTACGCTCAGCAGTGGTTGGCGATCGCGCGAGAAATAAAAGACCGCCAAAGCGAGGGGCAGGCTCTGGGAAATCTGGGAATTGCTTACGATTTCCTCGGCGACTACGCCAAAGCCATCGAGTACGCTCAGCAGGTGTTGGCGATCGCGCGCGAAATTAAAGACCGCCCAATTGAGGGGAAAGCTCTGGGAAGTCTGGGAATGGCTTACAATTCCCTCGGCGACTACGCCAAAGCGATCGAGTACCTTCAGCAGGACTTGGCGATCGCGCGAGAAATTAAAAACCCCGAAAGCGAGGGGAAAGCTCTGGGAAATCTGGGAAATGCTTACAATTCCCTCGGCGACTACGCCAAAGCGATCGACTACTTTCAGCAGGTGTTGGCGATCGCACGGTCAATTAAAGACCGCCAAAGCGAGGGGACAGCTCTGGGAAATCTGGGACTTACTCTCGCCAGATCGGGCAATCTCCCAGCAGCAGAGAAAACCCTACTTGATAGTATTAAAGTTTCAGAATCTCTCCGTGCTGGATTAGACGATGCCAATAAAGTGTCAATCTTTGAAACCCAAACTAACCCCTACGTCATTTTACAAAAAGTCTTCATTGATCAGAAAAAAACTAATGAGGCTTTAGAAATTGCCGAACGGGGTAGAGCTAGAGCTTTTGTGGAGTTACTGGCATCTCGCCAAGCCGCATCTGCCTCTGTCCCAACTACTATCAACCCCCCCAATATCCAGCAAATTCAAAAAATTGCTAGAGAGCAAAACGCTACCCTCGTCGAGTATTCAACTATTGGGAATCAAGCCATCTATATTTGGGTCATCAAGCCAACTGGTGAAATTACCTTTCGCTCCGTTGACCTCAAATCTCTTAACATCAATCTACCTGAAGCCACCGAACAGACAAGAGTATCTGCGGCTACCGGGAGGAGAGGATTAAACGAGCAAGATACCGCCTTAGCTGAGATGATTCGCGGCACTCGCGAGGCTCTGGGTGTATCGGCGGGGGACACTGCCAATACACAAACAGCTAATCCCCCTGCTTCTACCACTGCTAATTCTCGGATAATCTACCCCAAATTACAGCAAAGTTATCAACTACTGATTCAACCCATTGCCGATCTTTTACCTACTGACCAGAATGCTCCTGTCATCTTCATTCCCCATAAATCCCTGTTTTTAGTTCCCTTTGTCGCCTTACAAGATCAAACAGGTCAATATTTGATTGAAAAACATACCATCCTCACCGCTCCCGCCATTCAAATTTTGCAGTTAACCCACCAATCACGGCAAAAAGTCCGACAACTTTCTCTTCAGAATAACATCGTTGTGGGCAATCCAACCATGCCCAAAATTGGCACACCGCCGCGCCAATTACCTGCCTTACCGGGCAGCGAACAGGAAGCAATTACAATTGCCCAACTTCTGAGTACTAAACCGATTACAGGCTCTCAAGCCACTAAAGCATCGATTGTTCAACAGATGCTACAAGCCCGAATTATTCATCTGGCAACTCACGGATTACTCAATGAAGTGAAGAGGCGAGATTTACCGGGAGCGATCGCCCTGGCTCCATCAGGAAATGATGACGGATTGCTGACTTCGAGTGAAATTTTGGATTTAAAATTAAATGCAGAATTAGTGGTATTAAGTGCTTGCAATACTGGCCGAGGAAAACTCACAGGTGATGGTGTGCTTGGATTATCTCGTGCTTTAATTAGTGCTGGTGTTTCCAGTATTATCGTTTCTCTGTGGTTAGTGCCCGATGAGCCGACAGCGGAATTAATGGCAGAATTCTATCGCCAGTTACAGAAAAACCCGAATAAAGCTCAAGCTTTGCGGCAAGCGATGCTGATGACAATGAAGATGCACCCAAATCCGCAAGATTGGGCGGCCTTTACGCTGATTGGCGAAGCAGAATAAGATTTTTTTCGGCGCTTGCTACACTGCTTGAGGGTTGCAGCCAAACAAATCCGATGTGGACGCAAAAACATCTTTGTTAAGAATTAAATGCCGATCGCCATCTCGACTGATTAACCCTTGCTGCTGCAATTTTCCCAGCATTCGAGTTACTGTTACCCGCGTCGTGCAAATCGCATTAGCAATATCTTGATGTGTCAAGCGGATATTCAAACGAGTTCCCTCAACCACAGGCTGACCGAATTCCTGTTGCAATAATAGCAGTAGCTGATACAAACGGTCATCTACTCGCCGCTGTCCGGCGATAGCTAAAATTGCTTCCATTTGCCGCAGTCGCCGTACCATTTGAGGCAACAACTCGTGAGCCAATTGAGGAGAAGCTTCGATTTCCACCATAGAATACCACATCAAATAAATATCTGATGTCGCCGTAGCTCGGTAAGTCTGCAAGTTTGTCAACCACAAACCGAAGCACATCGAAGGCCCAACCCAACCCAAAAGTCCTTCTTCCCCGGTTGGATAAAGCGTACTCAGTTGTGCTAGACCTTGACAGACTCGCCAAAGGCCGTGCGACATCATAGGAATGGTTTCGCCCTTGGCATAAAAATGCAAGTTTCGAGTCGCTCCTGTGTTATGCTGGATTTCCGCTAAAAGTGCTTTGGATGTTAATGGCATATCCCTTATTTCCAGCTAAAAAACATTGGTCTGAGACCTACGCATCTCACTCTAGCCGGCCAAGGTAAAGGTTTGGTAATCGTCTGGTTAGCGCCAAGATAAGCTTTAGTCATTAGTTGTTATAGCAATCATAAATGAGTCGTAAACTTTTTACCCCACCCCAGCCCTCCCCTTATAAAGGGGAGGGAGTAAGAAATTCACAAATGATGCGATGATTGCTATAATTGTTAGTTGTTAGTTGTTAGTCATTAGTGATTAGTTGTTATAAAATGACTGAACCTGGGTGGATTATGGAAAAAAATGCGCTCGTTATTGTGGGCATATTAAATAAATATTTAAGTGGAAAAATCAAGCAGAAGATTTGTTAATAAATAGTTGATCGATCGAGGTTTTATAGAAAACAGACGCGAGTTCTGAAGTTCGATCGCACTTCCAGGCCCGCTGAGTCAACTGCTGCTATCTGCTGCCACAACCTTCAAGAACTTATAAAATAGTTCAAGAAGGTATCAAAAGACAAAGTAAGGTTTTTCATGGCCGATCAATTAATTCGCGCTACAGCCGCAGAGGGCGGAATTCGCGCTGTAGGCGTCATTTCCACCCGCCTCACCGAAGAAGCAAGACAGCGGCACAAGCTCTCCTACGTGGCTACAGCCGCCCTCGGTCGCACAATGTCGGCAGGGCTGTTACTCGCCTCCAGCATGAAGCGGCCCGAATCGAGAGTCAACATTCGCATCAAAGGAGATGGGCCGCTGGGCGGGCTTCTGGTGGATGCGGGACTTGATGGAACAGTTCGAGGTTATGTGGACAATCCCGAAGTCGAATTGCCGCCCAATGCTAAAGGCAAACTCGACGTTGGCGGGGCAATAGGTGACGGTTATTTGTACGTGGTGCGGGACGTTGGATACGGATTCCCTTATTCAAGTACGGTAGAATTGGTTTCCGGCGAAATTGGCGACGATCTGACTCATTATTTGGCAACCTCGGAGCAAACGCCTTCGGCTCTGTTTCTGGGGGTGTTTGTGGGGGCGGGCGGGGTACAAGCGTCTGGGGGTGTGCTGTTGCAGGTTCTGCCGAAGGCGGCAACGGACGAAAAACTGGTGCAAACTTTAGAATCTAGAGTTGCTGAATTGTCGGGCTTTACGCCACTGCTGCGATCGGGCAAAACGCTGCACCAGATTCTCGAAGAGTTACTGGGAGATATGGGCCTGGAAATTTTCCCGGAAACTCAGATGGTGCGCTTTGACTGTGGCTGTTCGTTCGATCGAGTTTTGGGAGCTTTGAAAATGTTGGGCGAAGCGGAATTGCAAGACATGATTGAAAAAGATGGGGGGGCTGAGGCTACGTGCCATTTCTGCAACGAGGTTTACAAAGCTAATAGCGACCAACTTGCGGAACTGATCGGCGATTTGCGATCGAACTCCGGTTCTTGAGACGATAATGTGTAATTGGCTCTATTGAGTGCGAGTTAGGGATGATGGCCTTGACCAATTGCCAATTACGCATTATCAATTACCTAATCACAAAATTTTGATTTTGGCGGTTTGGCGATCGGCTCTTGCAGTCTGGGGCCGACGGGAGTATGTAAAAGTGATGAATACATTTTATAGAGCAGTTGATAGCAGCGCTCGCAGTTTTTAAATAACTAACGCTGGCTGGTTGCTGTTTGTGGTGAGGATATGAGTCAAGATCGCAAAATACCAGGCCGTTGGTCTGCATCAGAATCCTTGGAGTCAACAAAGGATACTTCGTCGCTGGTGCGCTTACCAGCAAGGAAAAACCGGGCTGAACGACTTAAAGAGCTCCGAGAGTTGGTTACTTCGGGAAAACTGCCGGGAGGGCATCTGGAACTACCGCCGAATTTGTCTGGGGAAAACTCGCAGCCGCCGGGGGAACACAATCCGTTTTGGCGGAACTGGTCGAATAAGTGGCAGTTTTGGCTGGCGCTGAGTTTGATGCTATCGGTGGGTATGGGGTTTGTGGCAATTGCGTCTTTACTCAACCTGACCTCGCAGTCCAATTGCTCAAAGATTTTTTGGCCAACGGCTTCTGCTAACGATCGCTTTTTTTGTGCTCAAGAAGCAGCAAGCAAGCGGACGGCAGATGATTTGCTCAGGGCGATCGAATTAGTGAATGCTTTGCCACAAAACCATCCGCTGCGGCCGAGAATTAACACTCAAATCGATCGGTGGTCGGAGGATATTCTCAAGCTGGGAAATGCTAGTTTCCAAGAAGGAAAGTTGGAAGAGGCGATTGCGCTCGCTCGTAAGGTTCCTAAAAACGTTCCCGCTTACCCGAAGGTGGAAAAGCAGATTGAAAAGTGGCAGTCGATATGGGGCGATGCAGAGAAAATTTACCGCACGGCTGAAGACCACTTGCGTCAGGAAGAGTGGCCGCTGGCTTTCAGCCAAGCTACTCTGCTTTTGGATTTGGGAAATACTTTCTGGGAATCGGCTAAGTACGAGGAATTGACTAAGCTAATTCAGACGACTCGGGCTGAGGGCAATAAGTTGCTAAAAGCCCGGAATACAGCCTCCGAGGGAGGTCTCGACAATCTGGTGACGGGGATTAAGCTGGCTCAGGGAATTGATCAAAACAGTTATTTGTATCAAGCTGCCAATAAGGCGATCGCGGAATTTAGCAAGAAAATTCTGGATATCGCCCAAAAACGCTTGCAAGCAGGGGATTGGCAGGAGGCGATGGCGATCGCTAACAAGATTCCAGAGTCGGCAAATTTAAGGGAACAAGTACAGGATTTTAATGAGTTGGCGAATGCTACTTCTCAGGCTTTGACTGGCTCTGTTGAGGGTTTCTCCAAGGCGATCGAGATTGCTCAAAAGTTGAAGTCCGGCCGCCCTTTATACAAACAAGCTCAAGATTTAATCGGCCGCTGGCAACAAGAAATGGCGGATGTGAAAGTTTTGGATTTGGCAAGCAGGCTGGCGGCGCCTGGTGGGGTAAATGATTTGAGGGCTGCGATCGCGCAATTGCAAACAGTCCCGGAATCAAATCCCCGCGCTTCGGAAGCTCGCAGTCAAATTAGCCGCTTGAGCCGTCAAATCGAGCTGCTGGAAGACAGTCCGTATTTGCAAAGAGCGAACGATTTGGCGAGTACGGGCGATCCGAATTCTCTGGAAGCCGCCGTTGCTCAAGCTTCTCGGATCGGTAGAGGTAGGGCGCTTTACGTGGAAGCTCAAGCCAAAATTCAAGCTTGGATCGAGAGGAGACAGCGGCTTGTTGACCAGCCGTTTTTGGATAGAGCTCAGCAGCTAGCGGCGAGCGGCAATTTGGCGGGGGCAATTGACATGGCCCGCCGGATTCGATCGGGACGGGTGCTTTATGAGGAAGCTCGATCAAACATTAGGACTTGGGAGGCTCAATTTCAGGGCGAGCAAGGTTTGCAGAACGCCCGTCAGACCGCCCGAGCGGGGACTGCGGAGGCTCTGCAAACGGCTATTGCGCTGGCAAGTCAGGTTCCCGAGTCGAGTTCGCTCCGGTGGCAGGCGAGTGAGGCGATTGATGAGTGGAGCCAGCGGATTTTGGCGCTGGGTGTGGAAGAGTCGTCGTCGGATCTGGCTGGGGCGATCGCGACTTTGAAGAAAATTCCTTCGGGTACTCGGGCTTTTGAGCAAGCTCGATCGCAAATCAAAGTTTGGGAGGAGTCGCTGAATCCTCCTGAGTCTGAATCTCCCCCTCCTGAACCGCCGGAAACCGAGCCTCCGAGCAGCCCTCCGAGTCGGTAAATTTGAGGGTGATAAGCGGGTACTTAATATCTTTACTTAGTCTGTATTAGGGAACCAAAAATGAAAACGCCCAAGCAAGTGATCCAAGACTGGGTTTCTGCTTATAACGCTCGTGACCCTCACGCCCTGATTGAGCTTTATCACGACCATGCAGAGAACCATCAAGTTGCCTTTGGCGATCCTCTAAACGGTCGTGAGGCACTGCTTGAGAGTTTTGTTACCTTCTTCCAAGCCTTTCCAGACAATTACACGCACATTGAGAATCTGTTTGAAGATGGCGAGTGGGCGATCTTAGGGTGGACTGGTGGCGGAACATTTCTAGGTGAGTTTGGTGGGAACCTACCAACAGGCAAAAGTTTTACGCTGCAAGGCTGTGGCTTCTTTCATGTTGTTGATGGCAAAATCCATTTTCAACGCGGTTACATAGATAAGCACACTTGGTTCATGCAGCTTGGGTTACCGATATCATAAGCTTCCAGTTGTGCAACTGTACAATTATTTGGCATCAAGTCTTTGCTGACTCAAACCTGCGTTGCAGCTAGAGACTACCGAAAAACAGTGCTTTTTCCCGATGCTTGCCATCCCATTAAAATGACTAATTTCAGAGCCTAAACATCCGCCGGATTCAGGTGCATCATTGCCCAAGTGGTGTAAGTGCCGATCGGACTCCAAAGTATGTAAGGCAGCAATAACAGGGCGGCCGGCTCGGAAACTTGCAACACAGTTAAAGCTAGTATTACGCTTAAAATAGCGCCCGTTCCGCCGATTATTGTGCCGACTTTTAGGCTCCTAAGTTTGCACATAACCGAGGTATAAGACATAGTTACTATTTCTAAAAGTAGGTACAAACCCATTCTCAGCCAAGTCTCCTGAGTTCCCGGTTCTTTTTCCCAAACAATCACTGCTGACCAAGCTGCACAAATAAAAATTACTGTCCAAATTAGGGGAATTGCTTTTTCAATTACTAGCCATCTCGGACGCTGTAAGCGGTTGAACCATTGGATGTCGCTGGGCGCGATTATGTTAGCAGCTAAAGCTACTACAAAGGCGACTCCTCCAATTACCATCCAGGATTTAATCATTTTGTTACCTTGGGCGAGGTTGACGGGTTCGATTCAGCAGATATTATCTCGGATTTTGGCGATCGCGCCATCTGTGCCTAGTTATATTAGATTGGGCCCAGTTGCGAAACCCAACATCAGTTGACAACTAATTTAGACTTCTGGGAAACCTCAATTTATTTTTTTCTATTCCGTTTCATAATATAAAAAATGTGACTCTTGCTTCCTCCCCTTGACAAGGGGAGGGATCGAGTCTGCTTTTTAGTAAAATTTACCAGTAAATTGAACAAAAAGTCTCTTAGTCTTTCAAAAAAATCGGCTACTAGCCGAGGCGGTGATGTTGTTCTAATTCTAAACTAGAGTCATCCTCTTTTTTCGGAACCAGAAGCGTATTTTCGCTGCTCGGTTGCAACACGGCTTTAATCACTTGGAGAAAACGGTTAGGCTTTTTGGTTTGACCGTTGAGAGTGCGCCGGTCTTGCACTTTTTTAGAAAGATGCCTCATCACAGATAAATCGAGTTCATCGATGAAATGGTCTGCTATACGTTCTCCCATTAAATCAATAGCTTCAGCATACTGATCTGTTAGCGTTTCTATGGCATCGTATGCTTCGTCAGCAACTTGACTTGCTACTGTTTTATTTTGGTCGCCCGGTGTCTGGGAATGGCTGCGGCGCCGATCTAAAAGACTTTGGTAATCCGCAATGCTCATTCCCAAATTGTAGAGATGGTGGTGAGCGTGATCCATCAAATCTACTTCACTGGGATAGAAGAAACCACGGGTGCTATTGATGCCGTGCAGTTTTGCCCAACGCCGCAGAGTTGTCTCATCTTGCAGTTGATATCGCTCCAACATTTGAGCTGTGTTCAGCTCTACTTCTGGCGTAACTTTGAAATCGCTCATCGGTAAATCCTCGCTGGTGAGTAAATAAATAAAATTGAAACTTAGAATCTGTGATTGGCGTACAGTCTGAAAATGATGATCAATCCTGTGACGGCATTGAGGTAAGTCTTGCGGGCATTTGCTAACCGTCGATCGTGCGATCGTGTGATCGAGTCAGAGGATTTCAGGGAAGCGTACTTTTGGGCTTTGTCTCGATCGCATCCGGGAGCAAGCACACAGGGTTAATAATATAGCTGATTTATGGTTTCAACAACCATTAAAAATAGTAAAGTTTGATTGTTGGGCTTGAATTCTTAGTAGTGTTGAGCTATAATATTCTCAATAACCGTGCAATTAGTAATTTTAGTAGTTGCAAACGAGATTCTTAGTATGCCTGTATACGATTATTTGTGTCCCGAAAACAACCAGCAGTTAGAAGTTTGGCACAGCATGAACCTGGAAGTTTCGACTTGGGGCCAACTGTGCGAGTTGGCTAAGTGCGAGCCCGGTGACACTCCCCCAGATGCTCCGGTACGCCGACTGCTGAGCGCTCCGAGGTTGATGAAGCCGACATCCGACACCGATTATAAAAATTCGGGTTTCAGCAAGTACGTGAAGCGGGATGAAGGGGTTTATGAAAATGTCACGGCTAAGGATGGTGAAAGCCGTATTGTCAATCGAGATGGTAAGCCGATTAAAGACTGAGAATCCATAATAATCAAGTTTTCAGTTGAGTGAATTACAGATATTATGTAGGGACACGGCAGCGCAGTGTCCTTTATTTGATCTATTAAAAACGCCTATATTATTCAGATTATATTACTCCGATGCCGACACCACAAAACGCTCAACCGGAAATAATATTATTGACCAAACCAATCTTTCATTTTTTGTTTGGCTTGTTCTTTAGTATCAGCATTAATGTATACTGAAACAGTAGCGATCGCCGCCAGTAACACTCCCAAATCATCTGTAAATCCCACACCGACTAATATATCGGGAATGGCATCAACAGGAGATATAAAATAGGTCAAAGCTCCAACTACAACTCCTTTTGCCCAAGCAGGCACGTTTGGGTTCTGAGCCGTATAGTAGAGAATCAAAGCTTTTTCAACTACTTCTCTTCCTGCGGTTAAAGCAAACTTTTTAAGTTTAGTCCAAAAACTTTCATCTGAATAGTTAATTTTGGGGTTGCTGAGGTTGGTTGTGTTTCCTTTTCGGTCGATTAAATCGAGAGGAATGCCATTATTTTTAAGCTGGGAAACAGCAGAATTGAAGGATGCTGATGCCTGATTTTTATTAGGCGCGCCCTCCCGTATTTGTTTCATGTCTGCGATGAATTCCTGCATGGCTTGGATTTGTAAGTCGGAAACCGCCAGCAGTTTTTTTGCAGATTGGATAGCCTCGCTTTCTGCGGGATGCAGCGTCTTATTTGCCCCAGCAATGTTAATTAAAAAATACATGACTCCCAAACGCAGCGCTTCTTCTGACTTGCTGAGTGTTTGCAAACAGTCGCCCAGTGATGGGGGACTGGCTGTGTAGGATTGGATTTGAGTTTTTGCGGAGTCAGAAAACTTGTCTAAATTTATGGTTTTAAACAACAAATCTAGTTCGTCAATATCAACGGAACCATCGGCGGCTGCGATCGCAAACAAAGAACCATAAAAAGCTAAAAGTTCGCTTTCTGAGGATGTGGCAAAAATATCTCTCTCGGACATGATGCTACTCCGATTGATAAGGACGCTTTGCATTTTACCATAAAACTCAGCGCGCCATGATTTCAGAAACCGGCAATAATTTTAGACAGCATGAAACAAAGGAGAATTTTTTATGAAAGTTGCGATCGTCGGCTGCGGCTATGTGGGTACTGCGACAGCCAAACATTTACGCGGCAAATCTGATTGTACCGTGACGGCGACAACTACCACGGCGACGCGAGTAGTTGAGTTGGAGGGGGTCGGGCAGCGGGTAGCCGTGCTCAAAGGAAGTGACAAAGATGCCATGACCGCTGTATTGCAAGAACAAGATGCTGTTATGCTGTGCGTAGGTGCTCCAAATTCTGATACTTATAAGGAGAGTTATTTAGATACAGCGACTACTTTGGTATCGGTTTTAAAGCAGATACCGACAGTAAAACAGGTTATTTATACTGGTACTTATTCTGTGTATGGCGATCGCCAAGGTGAAGTGGTAAATGAAGATTCACCCGTTGCGCCGGCTAATCCAAACAGTGAAATTCTCGCAGAAACCGAACGGGTGTTATTAGCAGCATCTAGTCCCAATCTTCACGTCTGCATTCTCCGTTTGGGAGGAATTTATGGGCCAGGGCGAGAATTAGTTAAAATTTTTGGAGGCTGGGCTGGTAGCACTCGTCCCGGTAGGGGGGAAGATGCTACTAATTGGGTGCATCGGGATGATATTGTTGGGGGGTTAACCTTTGCTTTGGAAAATCGATTGCAGGGAATTTACAATTTAGTCGGGGATGTGTCGCTATCCAGTGGTGAATTGCTCGATCGCATTTTTGAAGCTAATAATTTGCCTAAAGTTTCTTGGGATGGAATCCCTAGCGTGCGGCCTTATAATGCTAGGGTGTCGAATCAAAAGATTAAGGCGGCTGGTTATCAATTTGTTCATCCTGAGATTAGGGAGTTTTAGTTGGGCGATTGCTCTTTTTCTTTACCGCAGATGCAGGCGGATAGACGCGGATGAACGCGGATAAAGAAAGGGCGATGTTGACCGATTTAGATTTTTTATTCATCTGCGTTCATCCGTGTTCATCTGCCGACATCTGCGGTAAAGAAAAAGCCATTTCAATCACTAATTAACTTATCCCATAATCCCAGCAAAAAAGTCGATCGTCTCTTTCAACGCTTTCACAAACACATCAATCTCCTCGCGAGTATTGTAAAAATACAAACTCGCCCGCGCAGTAGATGAAATATTCAAATAGCGGTGCAAAGCTTGCGTGCAGTGATGCCCGGAACGAATGGCGACTCCCTCCTGATCTAACATGGTAGACAAGTCTTGAGGGTGAATTTCTCCCGCAGTAAATGCCGCCAAAGCTGCCCTACCTTCGCCGTTGCTGTCTGGTTGCGGGCCGTAAACTTTGATTTCTGGAATTTGCCGCAATTGTTGGAACATATAAGCAGTCAATTCTGCTTCGCAAGCGTGAATCTTATCCATGCCAATGTTACTAAGATAATCGATTGCTGCACCAAGGGCGATCGCCTCGCCGATTGCAGGCGTACCGGCCTCAAATTTGTGCGGCAAATCGGCATAGGTGGAATAATCGAGAAATACGTCAGCAATCATCTCGCCGCCGCCGAAAAACGGAGGCATTTCTCTCAGCAAGTCCAGTTTACCGTACAGAAAACCGATGCCAGTCGGAGCGCACATTTTGTGGCCGGAAGCAACCAGCCAATCGCAATCTATTGCTTGCACGTCTACTATCATGTGCGGCACGCTTTGGCAAGCATCAATTAAAACTCTTGCACCGTAAGTGTGGGCAATTTTGCAGATTTCTTTAACTGGACTGATGCAGCCTAAAGTATTAGAAATGTGAACGGTTGACACCAATTTTGTTTTATGGGAAATCAGGGTTTTAAACTGTTCCAAATCAAACTCGTTAGTTTCCGTTAACTCGACAAACTTCAGCACCGCACCTGTTCTTTGAGCAATCATTTGCCAGGGAACGAGATTGCTGTGGTGTTCCATCACCGACAGGATAATTTCGTCTCCGGCTTGCAGATTGCTCAAACCCCAAGAATAAGCAACCAAATTAATCGCTTCGGTGGCGTTGCGAGTGTAAACAATTTCTTGCCGCGATGCCGCATTTACAAACGCCGCAACTTTGTCTCTAGCACCTTCGTAAGCATCAGTGGCTTTGGCGCTGAGAGTGTGAGCGCCGCGGTGTACGTTTGCATTATATTGTCCGTAGTAATCACGCCAAGCGTTGAGTACAGCTAGGGGTTTTTGAGAGGTAGCTGCATTGTCTAAATAAACTAGCGGTTTACCATTTACGGTTTCATTTAAAATTGGGAAGTCGCCACGAACTTTTGAGGCAAGTGTTTTTTCTTGAATAAGTGTCATATTTTTGAAGTTAGTGATTTGTCGTTGAGTGGGGGCGGGTTTACGAGATTGTTGGTTTTAGGCAATTATTATTCGTGAAACCCGCCCCTACAGGCTGTTATAAATGGTGCAAGATGTTGTAGGGACACAGCACTGCTGTGTCCTCTGTGTCCTCATCTTGATGAGTTATCCTTGGATAGCCACACAGGTAGAAAGCATTTTTGCCACGCCCAGAATCGGTAATTGATTGAGCATTTCTGCCGCGAAAGCATCGATTAGCAAATAGCGACTTC
Organism: Microcoleus sp. Pol8_D6; assembly: GCF_036700965.1. Classification (NCBI taxonomy): domain Bacteria; kingdom Bacillati; phylum Cyanobacteriota; class Cyanophyceae; order Oscillatoriales; family Microcoleaceae; genus Microcoleus; species Microcoleus sp. Pol8_D6. Next base: position 41,563 of record NZ_JAUBPW010000048.1, read on the forward strand.
TTTCTAAATCCAAACCGCGACTTTGCAAGTAGAAAAGTTCATCATCTTCTAATTGACTGACAGTTGCACCGTGGGAACATTTAACGTTGTCGGCGACAATTTCTAACTGCGGTTTGGTATCTACGCGAGCTCTCGGCGACAGCAACAAATTCCGGCTTAACTGTCCGGCATCTGTCAATTGTGCGGCTTTGCGAACGAAAACTTTGCCGTTAAATACAGCGCGAGCTTTGTTACCGATAATGCACTTGTGCAATTGGCGGCTTGTACCGTGGGGGTAATTGAAATCGATTACACTGTGAGTGTCAGATAACTGTTCCCCAAAGGCTACGCTTAAGCCGTTTAAAGTTGTTTCAGTGGCTTCGCCGCGCTGAAATACTTCTAAATTGTGCCGCGATATTTTGCCTCCCAAGCTGATAGCATGGCAAGTATAACGGCTATTACGAGATTGCTCGATCGCACTTTTGCCGATATGAAAAACCTCCCCACCTTCCCGCTGAAGCCGAACGTGATTCACGGTGGCGTTTTCGCCGACAACTACATCCGTTACAGCATTAGTAAACGCTGGTACATTACCGATAGTTACGTAATCCTCAACCAGGGTCACGCTGCTTCCAGGCTCAGCTATAATTAAGCAGTGCGGCTGGCACATCGTGGGAGATGCACCAGGCGCTGTCAGGAACAGCAAGTGAATCGGAAGGTCGATCGACATATTGGCCGGCACGAACACCACCGCAGAATCCGCCAAACCCGCAGTATTCAGCGCCGTAAATACCTCGGTTTGCTGTCTGTGCTTGCTCAAAACATCGCTGATGCGCCCTTGATATTTTTCGGGTACATTGGATAGATTACCTGCGTAAAAGTCGATCTGCAAATTCGGCAAATTCACCGTTGATAAATCCGGTGCATAAAAACCGTTGACAAATACCAATCTTAATGGTAAATCATCCCGATTTTTCACTGGCATAATGATATCAGCCAGCTTAACTTTGGACTGATTGCTCTGGGGTATATGAAAAGGAATTTGCAACACCGACGACAAATCAGTAAAGCGCCATTCCTCATCCCTCACCGTCGGAAAACTCGAAGCAAGCACGTATTCAGTCGCCGCATCCCGCAAATCCTGCAACCCGTAAGCCGCACTTTTGCTATTAGCAGCCTCCAACTTGCCGCACTGATTCACCAAATCAGTCAAAAACATTTCCCTACTAGCAACTTGCGTATTCATCATCGCGCGCCTACTCCTGCTGCTTCCTCTTCCACAACCCAGTCATAACCGCGCTCTTCCAATTCCAGCGCCAACTCTTTCGGGCCAGTCAAGATAATTCGGCCGGCTTCCATGACGTGAATAAAATCAGGAATAATGTAATTCAACAACCGCTGATAGTGAGTAATCACCAACATCGAATTTTCAGCATTTGACAAATGATTCACACCGCCGGCGACAATCTTGAGAGCATCGATATCCAAACCCGAATCAGTCTCGTCCAAAATAGCTAATTTCGGTTCCAACAACGCCATTTGTAAAATTTCATTCCGCTTTTTTTCGCCACCGGAAAAACCCTCATTTACGCTGCGGCTTAAAAAAGAATCATTCATCTTGACAATATCTAGCTTTTCCTCGATTAAATCTTGGAAATCAAAAGCATCCAATTCTTCCAATCCGCGATGTTTGCGGTGAGAATTGTAAGCCACGCGCAAGAAATCCAGATTGCTAACGCCGGGAATTTCCAAAGGATATTGAAAAGCCAGAAATACGCCAGCCAGAGAACGTTCTTCCGGCGGTAATTCCAGCAAATTTTGACCCAAAAAAGTAACTTCTCCGCCCGTTACGGTATAAGCAGGATGACCGGCTAATATCTTAGATAAAGTGCTTTTTCCCGAACCGTTCGGGCCCATAATCGCGTGAATTTCACCCGATTTTATTTCCAGATTCAAACCCTTAAGGATTTGGGTATCTTCCACATTCGCAGTTAAATCGCGGACGGATAGCACCACTTGACTATTTTCAACAATCATCTATTTTTGTCCTTTTCCTCAATGCACTTTACAGTTTTTTTTCTCGTTCTTCTCGTTTCTAGGCTGTACCCATTAGTGACAATTTAAGGTTAAACCGATAGTCCGCCAGGGAATTAATTCCCTGTCTCAAAGCTTAAGTCCTCTGAAGAGGACTGAGAAGAAAATTTTTAAAATCATTAATCCTCCGAAGCGAGGACTTTAGCTTTGAGGCAGGGGTTTCAACCCTTGCCGGACTATCGGTTTGACGTTGAATTGCCAGCAATAGGAGCGACCTGGTAACGAGGGTAAATTATCCGACACTTCCTTCGAGTTTCAGACTCAACAGCTTATCAGCTTCCGCTGCAAATTCCATCGGTAACTGATTGAAAACATCTTTACAGAAACCGCTAATCATCATCGAAATAGCATTTTCTGCCGAAATTCCCCGCTGTGCGAAGAAGAATAATTGCTCTTCTCCAATCTTAGAAGTAGAAGCTTCGTGTTCAACTTTAGCAGTGTGGTTCTGCACTTGAATATAAGGGAAAGTATTCGCTTGAGCGTTATCCCCAATCAACATGGAATCGCACTGAGAGTAATTGCGAGAGCCTTTAGCATTCGGCCCCATTTTCACCAAGCCACGATAGCTGTTAGATGAATTTCCCGCAGAAATTCCCTTAGAAATAATCGTGCTGCGAGTGTTTTTACCAACGTGGATCATTTTGGTGCCGGTGTCAGCTTGCTGTTTGTTGTTTGTCAGCGCTACCGAGTAGAATTCGCCTACCGAGTTGTCGCCGACTAACACGCAACTGGGATATTTCCAAGTAATCGCGGAACCAGTTTCTACTTGTGTCCAAGAAATCTTAGAATTTACTCCCTGACACAAACCGCGCTTAGTCACGAAGTTGTAAATGCCGCCTTTGCCGTTGGCGTCGCCAGCGTACCAGTTTTGCACTGTGGAATATTTGATGTCGGCATTGTCCATTGTTACCAATTCCACGACGGCGGCGTGCAGTTGGTTGGTGTCAAACATGGGAGCGGTACAGCCTTCGAGGTAAGACACAGAACTGTTTTCTTCTGCGACAATTAAGGTGCGCTCGAACTGGCCGGAATCTCCGTTGTTGATGCGGAAATAGGTGGACAATTCCATCGGACATTTGACGCCTTTGGGAATGTAAACGAAGGAACCGTCGCTGAATACGGCGGAGTTGAGGGCTGCGAAAAAGTTATCGCCGACTGGTACGACGCTGCCGAGATATTTTTCTATTAATTCGGGATAATCTTTGACGGCTTCTGAAATGGAACAGAAAATAACACCATCTTTGGCTAACTTTTCTCTAAATGTTGTGGCAATTGAAACGCTGTCGAAAACGGCATCGACGGCGACATTTCCCAGCCGTTTTTGTTCGGAGAGGGGAATGCCGAGTTTCTCGAAAGTTTCTAGGAGTGTCGGATCAACTTCATCCAAACTGTTGAGCTTTTTGGGCTTTTGTTTGGGCGCGGAATAGTAGATAATTTGTTGGTAGTCGATCGCGGGATAGTTGACGTGGGGCCAGGTGGGCTCGGTCATTGTCAGCCACTTGCGGTATGCTCTGAGGCGGAATTGCAGCATGAATTCCGGTTCGTTTTTCTTGGCGGAAATCAGGCGGACTACATCTTCGCTCAAGCCGCGGGGGATGGTGTCTGACTCGATGTCGGTGACGAAACCGTATTTGTAGGGCTGGTTGACTAAGGTTTTGACTGTGGTAGAACTCATTATTTTGCGTGTTCAGTGTTCTAGATAATGCTCTCTGGATGGCAGACGGGGCAATGCCTGTCTGGGCTTGAGCGAGTTCTGCTGGACTGCTCTGGGAAGTTAAACAACAATTTGGTTGCTTTACTATATTTTAAGCTACATTAACAATAGTGATATTGTCAAAGTCAAATTAATAATTTTTTGTGAAGATGATGGAGACTACTCAGCAGACTTCCACGAAACAAGACATCCTGGAATATTTGCTCAAGGGGGGGCAGGGGACGGCTCTTGAGTTGGCGGAGTCTTTGGATATCAGCCCGCAGGCGATTCGCCGTCATTTGAAGGATTTGGAAGCGGAGGGGCTGATTCAGTATCAGTCGGTTCAGGCTGGGATGGGGCGGCCGCAGCACATTTATGAGCTTACCAGTCTGGGGCGCGATCGATTCCCGAATCGTTACGGCGATTTTGCAGTCTCTTTCTTGGATACTTTGGCGGAAACCGTCGGCCGCGAGCAAGTGATTACTATCCTGCGAAAACAGTGGCAGCGCAAGGCTACGGACTACCGCCGGCTAGTGGGTACGGGTTCGCTGCAAGAACGGGTGACTAAGTTGGTGGAGCTTCGCAGGGCTGAAGGCTATATGGCTGAGTGTTATCCTGTAGAATCTGTAGAGGTGGGGATGTGCGATCGCACTGGTTTGGGCGATCGATTTGTGTTGATGGAACACAACTGCGCGATTTCTAATGTTGCTGAAACTTTTCCTAGTGTGTGTGGCAATGAGTTGGAAATGTTTGCAGCGGTTTTGCCGGATTGCATTGTGGAGCGGACTCACTGGATTATTGATGGGGAACACCGCTGCGGTTATTTGATTGCAAAGAAGAAGGAAGAAGTTCGGCAACGGATTTTCTAACGGATGTAACGGATGTCACGGATGAAAGTTCGGCAACGGATGAGTGTAACGGATGTCACGGATGTCAGGGATTACCAATTACCGATTACCGATTAGGAATTACTAATTTTTAATATATGGAACCGCTAGCAGATTTTTTAAAGCCGGAAGAGTGCGCCGAAGTTGATATGGCGCTGCTGTCGTCGAAGGAAAAGTTTTCGGCGCGGCTGGCAATTTATGCTTTGAGGGTGCTCAAGCAAATTGCTGGGGAGACTGGTTTGCCGGTGGCTGAGGTGACTAATGGGCAGGTGATGGATTGGATTAAGAATGATGAGAGTATTAAAGGGTCGATCGAACTTGATGCTAGTTTTGAAAACTTTTTTACGAATTTGGTCGTTGCGTCTTTGCGGCCTTTGAGGCAAATTGCGACGGAAGCCGAGATCCCGATCGAAGAATTAACAGTTAAGCAGGTCGTGGCGTGGTTTGAGAAGGACGGGAAAATTCGCAGAGAACTGGGAACCGATGCGGCGTTTTTGGACTTGTGAGTTAAAGGTCGAGCGGCCGCACCCCCAAAATCGGCCTCAAACCCCGATAATTCCATCGGTTTCGGGCGCTCGAAAAAAAGTTTTGACTTTGGGGTTGACAGACTAGGGAAAACTTGATAAGGTAATTAAGTCGAGCGAAAGAGATGCAGCGCATCTGACTTAACGCAGACACAGGATTAAAAGTTTTCAAAGCTTTCCTGGTGCTTATGATGTAATGGAACCACTCCGATCCATCCCGAACTCGGTTGTTAAACGTTGCTATGGCGAAGATACTCGGCGGGTCACTGCCCGGTAAAATAGCTCAGTGCCAGGTTAATCATAAATTAGAGCTCTTTTCCCGCAACAACGGAAAAGGGCTTTAGTTTTTTGGTGAGTGACAGATGTTTATAATATGACAAGTGCGTAAGTCCAGAACAAAATCTGGTGTAGTTGGGAAAACAAGGGTGAAATGCGTGTTATCAGCCGAAAAATCCTGCGAGATTTCTGTGAAAGCCATGCCGATTCCTGCGATGCACTTTATGACTGGTATAGAGTTTCAAGTAAAGCCCAATGGCAGAACCTAATTGATGTTCAGCAGATTTATCCAAAAGCTGAGTCAGTCGGAAATTTTACCGTATTTAATATTAAGGGAAATCGATATCGGCTGATTGTTGATTTGGTTTACGTTTCTCAAAGAATCTACATCAAATATGTTCTGACTCACGCTGAGTATGATAAGGATGAGTGGAAAAATGATCCGTACTTTTGATGCCAAATCTTATACAGATTTACTTGTTCGATATCAACCAAAACCGATCGCAAATGAAGCAGAAAACGAGGCCGCGATCGCTCTGGCTTGCGAACTGGAACACCGCCCTATGCGATCGCTGGAGGAAGAGCTATTTCTGGAGCTTTTGATAACGCTGATTGAAAAATTTGAATCTGAAAATTATCCGATTCCTGCGGGAAATGCTGCTTCTATGTTGCAACATTTAATGGATGCGAGAGATTTGGACAAATCCGATTTAATTCCTGTTTTGGGAACGGAAACTGAGGTTGAGAAAGTTTTTGTTAGTGGAAGGGCGATCGAAATAGATGAAGCCAGAAAATTAGCCGATTTTTTCCAAGTTGATATTAGTTTGTTTCTTTAAGTGCGAGCCACTACTTGTGGAGTAGGAATTGCTGAGATTCGCTCTGCGGCTGATTAGTCATTAGTTTTAAGCGATCGACTTCCTCGAACTATTTTGCCCAAGCTTTGGCAATATCGTCTGGGAGTTTGGGCTCCGCTATTCTATTTTGGTGCTTGTGCATCACAAAGTCGATGAAGCCGCTGACTTCTGGCAAGAATGATTCTGGAAGTGGCTGCAATAAGGGCGATCGGTATATCAAAAATAGTCATCATAATTGCCTCTTTCATTCGTATTTATTTTAATAAAATCATAACAACATCGTGCTTATGATGTAATGGAACCAGTCCGATCCCTCCCGAACTCGGTTGTTAAACGTTGCTATGGCGAAGATACTCGGCGGGTCACTGCCCGGTAAAATAGCTCAGTGCCAGGTTAATCATAAATTAAAGCTCTTTTCCCGCAACAACGGAAAAGGGCTTGAGTTTTTTGGTGAGTTATTAGTCATCTACACCAAAGCTCGTCTAGGACCCTCCGGATGCCGAACCCCTACTCCCCACAAGAATTGTTGGAGATGTCTAATGTGCCAGTTAGGATACTGGATCAATACGACGTTGAAGAACTAGCTTTCTACCTTGAAAAATGTTAAAATTGTATATCTATCGTATCTAATATGGGGTTTCAAGAGGATGCAAGATGAACAGCTTGATAAACAACTGAAATCCGGTTCTGAGCCAGATAGAGAACTATCTATTGATGCAACCATCGCTAGTAAAAATGTAGATGTTCCTTTGAGGGAGAACTACGGCAGTGAATTCAAAACTCATATTCTAGAGCAATACAAGCTTTACGTTGAAATGGCGGATAGAGTAAGTTCAAGAAGAGTACAGATAGCCAGCTTCTACACGTCTATACTATCCGCTCTCCTGGCCTTACTTTCCATTACAAGCAACAAAGATCTTTTTCAATGGTCCCAAAGTTTTGTTCTTCTTACAGTATCAATTCTTGGGCTATGCCTTTGTTTAGTTTGGGCTGCAAATATTAATTCATATAAACAGCTTAATTCCCTGAAATTTAAGGTTATTCATGAAATGAAATATCACCTACCTTTTCCTTGTTATGACAGGGAATGGCAGATCCTTAAAGAAGATAAAAATAGACGAAGTTACTTCCGTTTGACTGCTGTTGAAAAGTACAGTCCTATAATTCTTGCTGTTCCTTATCTCTGCTTGTTTCTCTACTCTATTACTAAAGTACTGAATTTATAAAAGAGGGAGATAAATTTTTACTACAACATCAAAATTTAGATTCCAAGGCTAAGTGCGGTACCAGAGCATTATGAATTTTATACCGTTCCGAATTTAGTTTTCTAGACTTTGCATTAATTAAATCCTTGCTATCAAAAGCATATTCAAATTGAAATTTATTTTTACTAACCTCTTTGCCTAGAATAGATAGGGTTGACAGATGCTCAATCAAATAATCTAAACGTTCTTCTGATTCTGATAATTGTGCATCACACATAGCTACATACAAAGTTTCTTTATCAATAACTTGTGGACATCCAACTAACTGATACAAAAACTCTTTAAGCTGATCTATCGTGATACCATTCTCAACCATCATTGATGTGAAAACCCACGATGAGTAGTTTTCATAACCTGATTTTATATCTTCTTCTTCAATAAGTGAGTGACCTCTAGAAACAGCATATTCGTGCGCACTCTTAAAGAAATAAATAATATCTCTAGGTCGAGGTATTAACTTATCATAAATGTAATCTTTTACAGGTATATCTTCTACAGTTTTAACGATATATTTCTCCCACAAGTTATCTGAAAGTAGCTCATTGCTACTTAATTTTATAAATCTCTGCTCTATAATTCTGAACAAAATATCTTTATCGCCTAAGTTCAAAAGATTGGTATATTCTACTTTGTCTGGCTCTCTAGCTCCACCAAGGATGTATTTGAATATGTCGCTCCTCAAAAAAATAGTCAGATGAAAATCTATATTCTTCGACTGCCCTTTGACTGTAAAGGATAATAGTTCTCTGACAATTCTGCCTGTAACACTAAGCAATCCCAAAATCCACTCGCTTTGAAGGTTTAACTTGTTATCTTTTTTCCATGACTTATCTAGATTATCTATAAGTACTAAGATTTTCTTATCCTTGTTAAATAACTCTGCTAACAAATTTTTTATTTTGGCTAAGGTTTCACCATGCATAATCTCAGCTAACTTTATTTTAAAGTCCGAAAACTTTTGTTCTCCATTAATTATGTTGGCTTGACGAATATTTTCTAACTCTTGTTCTAATCTTTCAGAAAAATCTTTTAAAAATAAATCGGACTTACTCTCAATAAAATCTTTAAACTGTATTTCAGCCTGGTTAAGTGCAGATAAAGGTTTTGAAGTAATCCTATGATAGATGGATTTAGCGACTTCTGTGTAGATTAAAAGTTTCCAAGCACTCTCCACTAAATAACTTTTCTCGTATTCTTCTGAAGGAACCTGTAATATCTTAAGCAACGCATCGATTTCAAAATTTATCGGCTTAATTAAACAAACATGATTTCTAGAATCTTTTTCCAAAATATTCTTTAAATAATATAGAGTTGCAGTTTTTCCGGTTCCTTTTCTTCCAATGACTATGTTGGAAGCCTTTTTGATTAAAGTTGATGGAGCAAAAGTTTCAACATAATAATCTGACAAATCTTCACTTTCATCTTCTGCCAGAAATTCACCAAAAGTTATTTGCTGAAACTCTGTTAATTGTCTGTTGATTTTTTGACTTATATTTTGCTGAGAATAGTATTCTAATAGCCTCTCTTGTCGAGCAGATAAAAAGTCATTTATTATCTCCTCGCATCTCTTTTTAATCCTATATTTAATCAATAAATGTCTGTAATCTATAGGCACTTCATAAGGTTCTTCTGCCACCATCAGAATATCTAGACCATAGCCAAGAGCAAGACCAGCAACAAGTGAACACTTTGAGTTTTGAAGTTTATATCCTACACGAGCCGTTGAACTGAATTCTATCAAAGCTGCTTTGTTAAGTCGCTCTAAATACCATTCGATAGGCTGCACTGTATTTTCTGAGGCATCATCTGTATAGCAAGGAATTTTATACTCTGCAATTTTGCTGGCGATAACTCGACTGTAGGGAGTATCAAGCTGACTCTTTAGAAACATTAAAGGATTACTGAAACCTGAAATTTGTTTTTTAGGCAGCTTGGTTTGAGCCGTGGAATCTGAAACAAAAGAGATAAAAGCCTGTAGAATATCAGAGCTGTTTATATACTTTTGATAGCCAAGAGTTGTTAAGGATGAAAATTCTTTGTATCGCTTTGTTGATTCAATGTGTGAACTATCAAGTATCAAGAATATGGCTTTATTATTTGCCATCGCGTAGCCAATTTCAAAAATAACGTTGTCACTAAAGCCTGTTAAATCAGCACAAAAATACTCGGCTTCATCAATAGCTTTTGTTACTTCCTCGATAATCAATTTGCCATTGACTCTGTAGCTTGTCCAGGATTTTAGTGAGGCGATACCAGAAACGTTGACAAGCTCAATTGCTTCTTCAATCGATTCCCCAACTGAATAGGGTTTACCACTATATGCAAAGAACCCAGTTTTCATGTCGCTAGAACCTCAAAAACAACTATTAAATATACCACAAAATCCCTCTAAAATACAGTTAAAATGTATAACCACTAAAGCATTCACTCCATGTATTCCTTCATGTCCTCAAGCGGCTCATCAAAGTCATCAGGCAGCGGTAGAACAAACATTCCTTTCATTGTCCCGGCAACTCGACGCTTCTTTGTTGGCTTTTCTTGGGTTGAGTTTTTAGCCTGCTTTTCGATCAAAAACTCAATATAATGAAGCACTTCTGTCTGAAGAGCGTTCCACCGGCGTCGCACGCCGGTTATGAATAAAAGAAACAGTAAAGCTAGCCCAAAAGTTGCCAGC
>NZ_JAUBPW010000049.1:0-51333 GCF_036700965.1 Microcoleus sp. Pol8_D6
CTTGGTAATTTACTTTCATACAATCGTCCTTTTGCTAGAAGTGCTATTGTAGCATATTTTTGGAGAAGTGGTATTAGCAGGTGGAGTCAGAAACGAAAAATGGTATCAAAGGAATCGTAACAACACTCTGGATTATGAAAAGTGGTGCTTTGAGTGGGGCGAGCAGCTTTTTCGTATCTGCAAACCGGGTGCAACAGTTTTAGTTTTCAACAGCACGCGGACTGTTGCTCACGTACAAGTAGCACTTGAAAGTGCTGGTTTCTATGCGAGAGATATTCTTGTTTATAAAAGATCGAGTGGTATCCCTAAAGGTGTCAATATCAAACAACAGTTAGAGAAGAAAGGATATGAAAATTATGAACAATGGGATGGTTGGCACAGTTGTCTGAGGAATGAATGGGAAGCAATCTGCGTACTTCAAAAACCACTGGTCAATAATTACTTGGAAACTCTACAGGAATATGGTACTGGTCTATTTTATACTAAAGATCGGTTCGGTGGTTTTCAGTCAAATATTTTAGAAGGTATACAGCGTGAGAAAACCGAGGAGTTTAACGTCCATTGCACAGTTAAACCAATCGCTCTAATGAGACAACTGGTCGAAATATTTGTACCGCGTTTGGAAAATTCTATTCTAATCGATCCTTTCGCAGGATCGGGAACTACATTGCTGGCGGCGCAAGAATTTGGGATTAGGTATGTTGGCATTGAAATAGTACCGGACTACATAGAGATTATCAACAAGCGCCTGGATAGTTTCAGCGGTATACAGGGAATTCTCCCACCTTTTCAATAAGAAATGACTTTAAATCAAACCCGCTTATTGTTTTTATGAACTGAAACGAATCGTCCCCAGTGTAAACTTTCCAAGTCCCTACTTGGCACGCTGTAATAGCTGCGGGCAAATTATCTTGTCTAAGAATTAAGAATACGGGTTCGTAATTATAAGTACGAAGTAGTGGGCCATAAGATTTGAACTTTTTCAGTGTTCCAGACTCTCCTGAGCCAATACGATATTTTGTATCTATTGCGTACCCATCAACAATCAGATCGCACGGCTCATCGCTTCCAACTTTAAATGCTGGCTGAAAGCTACTGCAATATGTTTTACACGTTTCAGTAACTAACGATTGCCAACACATACCTAACTCACGTCCCCAATATTGCCTATTTTTTTTTTATAATAGGAGAAATACCAAATACATCCATTAAAATATCGTGTTCTTCATTCTCTTCTGCATAAATTTTTTTTGTAAATGAGTTTTGGTATCTTCCTAAAATTTCCTCTAGTCTTCTTTCAGTCATCATCACTTACCAGTTCAGCTAGACTAACGGATAATGCTTTGGCTATTTTGCTGGCATTAAGCAGTGTTATATTCCTTTCACCTCGTTCCACTGAGCCAATATAGGTGCGATGTAATTCAGATAGTTCTGCAAGCTGAGCTTGGGAAAGATTTCTGAGCTTTCGGAAATGTCTAACTTTTTTACCAAATTGCTCCGTAATATCCATAGATGGCGCCAGATGAAGCAATGACAAATATAATCTGACAGACTATAAGTAGCGACAGACTATAAGTAGCATTCGAGAGCGCTAGGATCTTGGCATTGATATAAGTCCCAATAGTTTCAAAGCACTGATTTGATTTCGGTCACTGTGTGGCGTAGGATGGTTAGGGGTGAAAATCTATGGGTTTTGCGGATTGCGATCGATCAAACTTGAAACCGCAACTTTTAGCCCGCAACTCCGTCCAGTAGTTAGGATTGCCGGAATCAAAGCAACGAGCTATGGAGACAAATTAACAGATGTGCTGTTGCCCACAGGCCGCAAAGCTTTAATCAGTGCATACTGTTTGATATCCTGCCTCAACCTGTCTTAAATTTCCCGTGCTGAAGCCATGCGCTCGACCGTAAAGTCCTCCGCTCCCACAAACGAAACGGGCCCATCTCCCAACTGGGAAGAATTGACCCAAAAAGCACCAGAACCTACCCAGTTGGACAACATTAAAGCCCAACTGGATTTAGTGTTGTTAGCTCTAGAAGCACTGGCAGAAATTGGCTCAGAGGCGATGCTCAAGGTAGCAGCCGAACTGAATTTAGAGCCAATGGTAGCCGATCGGGTAGCTTTGTGGCGGCTGCGCCAATCTAACCCGCTGCGGAAAGGTCACGGAGGGCGCAAAAAACTCGATGTGGAGGAAGCTCGATCGCTCGTTTTGATAAGCTGTCATTTGGCAAAACAGCACCAAGCTTTAATCCGCCGCGCTGTTGCTTTGCTGGAACAAATGGCAGAGCAAAACCGCGAACCTCACACCATCGCTTTGCTGGGAGATTACATTGACAGGTTCAGCAACACTTATGGCTCGCGCATGGAAGATGCAGAAAATTTATCGGCACGAGAACTAACTGATTTGGCCCTCAAACTCCTGATCGATTTGCTGTTTTACAGCAGTCCCGGCGGCCACCGCCGCCTCTGGCTGGCTCTTCTAGATCGTGCTAAGAATTAAACAACAGTCAACAGTCAACAGTCAACGGTCAACAGTCAACAGACTTTCTGCTATGGTTCTCAAACGGTACACGCCCCCCACTTGCACGCTGGAAATTACAGCCAAAAGTTCGCCTCTATCTCGGTGGGCGGGCCAACCAGTGTTTAAATCTTTAAGTTTTGAGCTGCGACTCGACGACCCCAGGCTGCCAGATACCGAACACGTTACTCTCAGGGGCGATCGAATTCAACTCGAAACCCTCCACGAAGCTGTCAGCAACTACGTCCAAAACTTGCTCGGTGAATCCCGCGATTGGGAAAACAAGCTCAACTCTCAAACCGGCCTTACCGCAGCAAGTCCAGACTCGCCAGAAACCGCGCGTAATGGCGTCATATTCGATCGATCCGTCAACACTTCCGAACTAGCAACCTCAAACCCCTACTCTCTCCCAACCTCCTACCTTCCGGTTCCCCCCCGCTTAGAACCCCGCGGCTTGCTCGCCCACAACTTGTTTTTAGGCTCATTGAGCGCCGTAGAATCCGGGCCAGTAGTTCCCTTGAGCACCCTGCAACTGTTTGACTTGGCCACAGCACTGGATGACTGCGCCGCCGAAGTGATGGCACTTCCCAACCTCAACCGCGAACCCCGACGGCCGCTGTCCTCACCCTGGCTCAAGGTGGCTGCAATGCTGGTCGCCAGCGCGGGCCTGACGACAGGAATTATCAAAATGCTCGATCGATCCGCCACCTCCCCGCAAACCGCCACAGCCCCCGATCCAGGAAACCCCCAGTTAGCCGCTGGCGTCTCCCCTAGTCCAGTTCCCGCCCTACCGACACCCCCAGCACCAACACCCGCCGCCACACCCGCTTTACCCCCCCTGCCGCCCCCGCCCATCAACACCGCAGCCTCCCCCAGCCCCAGCTTGCCCCCCATTGCCCTCGCCCCAACTCCCCCCACCAACAAACCCAGCCCCATCCAGCAGCCACCCCTGCTATTTCCCCCCAACGGCAGCACAGCCAGCGCCCCACAGAGCGCCCCAGCATTCCCTCAAGGGCAAACAATCACTATTCCCGCCCCCGAAGAACCCCCCATTTCCGCCCCCCAAGCACCCGCACCAGTACCCTACGTGCTGCCCCCCCTACCGCCGAGACTAGCTCCCGCCGTACCGCCCCCCCTGCCGCCCTCCCTGTCGGCTTCCCGATTTCCCGTTCCCCCGCCGCAGCCCTTCCCCAGCCCCATCGAGCCGATTGTCCCCCCCGCCAGTACCGAACTCCCACCCCTTGAGGACGATCAACCAACCACCGAGTCCGAGGACAACAACCAGGCTGCCGCTAGCCAAAAAAACCGCACTTTATTTGATACAATTCCTCAAGTTTCAGAAGCTAGAACTTACTTTGAGGAACGCTGGAAGCCTCCAGAAGGAATGGAACAAACTTTGGAATACAGCGTGCTGATCGATGAAAATGGGTCAGTTCAAAGTATTTTGCCGATGGGAAAAGCAGCAGCAGATTATATCGAGCAAGCTAATATGCCATTAGCCGGCGAGCCGTTTGTTTCTGCCGTTTCTAATGGCAAAAACCCGAAAATTCGAGTTGTTTTGCGACCGAACGGTCGAGTACAAACCTTTTTGGAAGAGAGTGATTAAACGCTCTCAAACACATTGTTCAGATTAGAAATCCCGGTTAATTGCCAATGTTAAATGAGTTCAAAAAAATCAATTTTTAACTGCAGCAGCAGCCAGCATATTGACAGTTGCTCCCGTTTCTTCTACCCATATCTCTTGATCCGTGTGGGCAGAGTTACCAGTAAAAAAAGTGGCTGACACTCCTCAACAGGTTCGCATTGTGCACTCTAGAAACTTCCTTCTTCTTTCTTCCTGACATCCGTTACATCTTGTACAGTGCTCGTTGCTGAACTTCCTTCTTCCTGACATCCGTTACATCCGTTGCAGAATCCGTTGCCGAACTTCCTTCTTCCTGACATCCGTTACCTCCGTTGCAGAATCCGTTGCCGAACTTTCTTCTATATCATCAATGCCCTTTTTTTCTATCCCAAACTTCTCCAATCCAATAAAAAACTGCAATCCCGCAAAAACTAAATAAAAAATCTTCAATACTAGCACTGCGATTGGGTAAAATCGCTTGCAGCATTTCTTCCCCAGCCGTGAACATGGTAAAAATTACGGGTCCGAAAGGAATTGAATAATTAAACAAATTGATATTTTTTTTTCCAGTTGCTCTATGGCACAGAAAAGATGCTATTCCGTACAAAATAAAGTGGCCGAGTTTGTCATAAGGCGGATGAGCGAGAGGAAAGTTGACTAATTTCCCCGTATCTGCTAAAAGCATGATAATGAGAAGAATTAAAACGTACACAAAACAAGCAATAATCCAGAATTTTTTTGATAAGTTCATCTTTTTTGGGCAGATACCAACTAGGGACAAATCAATTCCGCGCAGCGCAAAAATAAAAACAAATCTGGTTAATTACGCATTGTCCTTGTACGCGTCTGCCTACCCGTAGCAGCCGCTAAAATTTAATTTGTTTTCACTGTCAAAACTTGCGGCGGCGACGCATCGGGCGGATAAATAAAATCTACTTCTACCAGTCGTTTTTCTCCCGATTGCATCTCTAATTTTACTAAAGGTTCCCCCTGCTGTCCCCGCCGCTGCACTAAATGCACGTAGCGAGTTTGAGGCACTTTATTGTCATCAGTATAGCGCACTCGAACCGTCCCCCTAAAAAAAGTTTGAGGTGCCGGAGGTTCTAAAAAATTCAGTCCTCCTGAAGTTAATTGGTCTGTTTTAATTGGAGTTTGAATTGCGACAGTTACAGTTTGATTATTGCTGGTAGAATTGTACAGCGGCAAGCTGAGACTGTATTGAATTCCGTAATTGCCGTGGGCGCGGTATGCTGTATCTGGGTAGCGGACTAGCATTCTCGCACTTTGCACTTGATTTGTTCCCAGCATTCCGCGGGGGAGGCTACTTAATGGGTAGGAAAATGCTGTTCCGGGTTGGGGAATTACTAGGTTTGATGTGGCGGGGTTGTCTGAGAGAAGTGCTGGCCATTCTGAACCTAATGCTACACCGGCAACTCGGCCGTAAATTATTTGACCTTCGGTGATTTCGGGCGGTGTGGGAACTCGATCGCGCGGCCCGGCTATATTACCATTGTCTAATAAGTTCTGCCATTCTGCTAAGTCCGGCGATCGCTCGTTTCCCTGTCCGTTTCCCTCTGGGTCAAGTCTGGCAAACATCGCCAGGCTGGCAACATAGACTATACCATCGCTGCGTAACCGCATCAAGGTCGATCGACCGTTTAGCGGCGGTACCAATCCCCGCACCGGTATCGGATGATTCATCAACAATTGGCTTTTTCCAGGTGGAATAATTAACCCCGGATCAAAGTCAGACTGTCTCCTTCCTCTGAGAATATCATTCACAGCGCGACTTCCCGGCCCCGCATAAATATTACTGTTTGAATTATCGACTTGAGGCGGCAATTCAATAAAAGGTGCATCGGGTTGACTGAGATAACTCGCAGCTTGCAATATATCTAATTTTACAGGTTTATTGCCCGGATTGTAAACAATTACTCCTTGATACAATGTTCGCAAATCTTCCGGGGAAGGTGCGCGGGCTATGTGGTGGGCAAATATGTCGAAACGTCCTTGAAACGGAAAGTTTAAATGTGCCGCCGGAAATCTTTTACCATCCGGGGGAAATGTCGAAAGCAAAATTCCTTCTTGCAGCACTAATTCGGGACTGTTGCTGTTAAATACTGGTATGTTGTCTAACCGTCCGGGGAGAGGTCGCACTTCTTGGATTTGAACTTTTTCTTGAGGTGTGGGAGGGGTTTGGGCTAAGGGGATAATTGATAGAATTGGCAGCATTGTTTGATGTTTTGCGTTTTTGATATGAGTTTTTTTTACCGCAGAGGGCGCAGAGGACGCAGAGGAAGAGAGGGAAGAGAAGAGGAGGTAAATATTTGTGTCAGGGCGGGTTTTGTACGGAGATTTTGCGGATCAGTCCTAGCAGATATTGTGATTTTTACCTCGCCCACTGTTGTAATATGTAATTGTAAAACTTTTCTAGGTCTACTTTATCCATTGCTTGAATTTTTCGCCCTCCCATTTTAACTTTTGTGCGTCCTTGACTGATGCCTTCGGTAATAATTTCTGTTTCCCATTCTCGCAGTTGGTAAAATTCTGGATGTGCTAAATAAGCGGTTGCCAAAATGTCCCAAAAATAGTAATCTTGAGATATTGCTAGGGCATAACACTGTCCTGCTAAGTCGGAAATTGGATATTTGCGCTGTTTTGCTAAGAGATTGGAAAATTCTACAGTCAGCGGTACATTATTAGTGATGTCTAAAGGACACATGACAACGGGAATTTGGGTTTGCCAAATTCTCTCGATTGCTATCGGGTCCCAGTAAGCATTCCATTCCGCCGACATATCTTGTCCGGGTTCCATATCTTTGCTAACATTGCCGATAACATTGAGGGCGCCTCCCATCCAGACAATTTCTTGAATTTTACTTTCAATTTCTGGCGCGATATCTAGAGCTTGCGCTACTGTTGTTAACGGCCCCGTTACCATTAATGTGACTGGTACGGCTGCATCTTGCAAAACTCGCACCATAAAGTTTTGTCCGGGTTCTGATATTAACGGCGTGTCAATGGTTCCTTTTTCATTTAGAATGGGAAGTCGATCGACTGCAAAGGAATCTCGCCGAAATAACACCGGAAATGGATTCAGTCCCCGCACCGTACTCGCCGCCACTGGAACTTCTGAACGCCCCATCAAATCTAGGATTTTGCGCGTTGCACTCACAGCCGGTTGAATGTAGCAGTCCGCAGGAGTTACAATTACTCCCAGAGTTTCGACTTCCTCCATTGTCATCAGCAACACGACTGATAGATAGTCGTCAACTGCACCGTCGTGATCCATTAGTACGAGTTTTTTGGACATTTTGCTTCCCCGGTGACTGAATTAGTGTAAAGTACAAATATAAATTTATTTGTGCGTCAAACACAACGGTCTTAACTATATGAATACAGTATCAGCTTACGGCTCTTGGAAATCACCTATTTCTTCCGATTTAATTGTTTCTGGAACAGTCGGACTCGGACAAATTGCTATTGACGGCGATGATATTTACTGGGTTGAGGGAAGACCTTCGGAAGCGGGGCGAAGCGTGCTCGTGCGGCGCACTTCTGACGGTACAATTAGCGACGTGACACCGCATCCTTTTAATGTTCGCACTCGTGTTAACGAATACGGCGGCGCTGCTTTTGCAGTTGCTGGCGGTGTGGTCTATTTTTCTCATTTTGCCGACCAACGTATTTATACTCAAACATTAAATTCTCAACCAGAACATCTGACACCTACTGCTAATTCTCGCTATGCAGATGCGATAATTGACAAGCAAAGAAATCGCCTGATTTGCGTGCGCGAAGACCATGCAGGTGAGGGCGAACCTGTCAATACTATTGTTAGCATTAATTTAGATAACGGCGAAGATATTCAAATCTTAACTCAGGGTAATGATTTTTATGCTTCCCCTCGTTTAAGTCCTGACGGTTCTCTACTTTCCTGGATTTGTTGGAACCATCCAAATATGCCGTGGGATGGCACAGAATTGTGGGTGGCAAAAATTAATGCTGACGGTTCTTTAGGTGAAAAATACTTAGTTGCTGGCGGGGTTGAGGAGTCGATTTTTCAACCGGAATGGTCGCCAGATGCAGTTTTGTATTTTGTTTCTGACAAGTCTAACTGGTGGAATTTCTATAGAACCGTCAATCCCCGCTTGCCGAGGGGACAGCAAGAGGTCGAATCTCTGTGCGAAATGGCGGCTGAATTCGGACTTCCTCAGTGGGTTTTTGGAATGTCTACTTATGCCGTTGTCTCGGAAAGCAAAATTATTTGCACCTACACTCAGCAAGGCCAGTGGTATTTAGCGAGTCTTGATTTAACGACAAAGCAGTTGACAACAATTGAAACGCCTTACACTGATATTTCCTCCGTCAAAGCGCAGGGACAAATAGTTGTTTTTCTGGCAAGTTCGCCGACTGAATCTACTGCCATTGTACAACTCAATTTAGCAACAAGCCAACTAGAAATATTGCGCCAATCGAGCAATTTAAGCATCAATCCGGGTTATCTTTCTGTACCGGAACCTATCGAGTTTCCCACGGAAAACAATTTGACGGCTTTCGGTTTCTTCTATTCCCCGAAAAATCAAGATTTCGCAGCACCTGCGGGTGAAAAACCGCCGCTTGTTGTTAAAAGTCACGGCGGCCCCACTGCTGCTACTTCTAGCAGCATGAATTTGAAAATTCAATATTGGACGAGTCGCGGTTTTGCCGTGCTCGATGTTAATTACGGCGGTAGCACCGGTTACGGCCGAGAATATAGAAAAAGACTGCAAGATAGTTGGGGAATTGTCGATGTTGACGACTGCGCTAACGGTGCTAAATATTTAGCTCAAAAGGGTTTAGTTGATGGCGAAAGAATGGCGATCGCCGGAGGCAGTGCAGGGGGGTACACTACTCTGTGCGCTCTTACTTTCCGGGATGTGTTTAAGGCCGGTGCGAGCTATTATGGAGTTAGCGATTTGGAAGCTTTGGCAACGGATACTCACAAGTTTGAAGCGCGCTATCTGGATGGATTAATCGGGCCTTATCCTGAAAGAAAAGATTTGTATGTAGCTCGTTCGCCCATTCATTCCGCCGAACGTTTATCTTGTCCCGTTATCTTTTTTCAAGGATTAGAAGATAAAGTGGTTCCGCCTAATCAAGCGGAAATGATGGTAGAGATATTGAAAGCTAAAGGTTTGCCGGTGGCTTATGTTGCTTATGAAGGGGAACAGCACGGTTTTCGCCGCGCTGAAAATATCAAAAGAACTCTTGACGGCGAATTCTATTTCTATTCGCGGGTGTTTAAGTTTGAGTTAGCTGAACCTGTGGAGGAAGTGCAGATTTACAATCTTTAGCAAAAATTAAGTTTGCAGTTGCTATGTTTGGGCTAAAACGCAACTGCAAGCTTTAGCATATTTCGCAAATAGGGAATGTGATGTCCTTCACAATTTTTGCTGTTTGCTGTCACAAGTTTTGGCGGTTGATTGTCACACCTTTTAAGGAAATATACTGACAGAATATCAGAGTGCGATCGCCTTTTGTTACCGAAGAAACGCCCGATCGCGCCATCCTCGATTTTAGAGTCAATCGCTATGCAAACTCCTATCAACCTGATTCCATCTGCTTTGGGCGAGCTGTTTGCCGAAGTGAATCATAATGGCTACATTACTCTAGCCGATCGGTACGGTTTGATGGCTGCTATTTTTGACGAAAATTTGACTGAGGAAGACAAACGCTCGATCGATCGGCTCCTGCGCTCTGTGTGCCGAGGAAGGATAAAATTAGTTAACGAATTGTCTATGATCAGGTAAGTGACGAGAATTTTCCTTAAGAGTAATTTTAAACATCTCAATAATCAAAAAAAAGTCTCAATTGTATCGTAATTGGGACTTCGAGGGAGGAAACTATTGTTATTTTGTGATCGATATAGAACTTATGCAAAAAAAGGTTGGGCGCGCGAATTATAGTCGTAGGGTGCGCTGCACCTTACATAATTAAATTCTGCCCCAACGAGTGAACAAGTTTAACGTGCAGGTATAGTTGTCGCCAACTGTAACTTGCTCAAACTTTGTTCAGCCTGAACATCCATCTGATAGCTGAGTGCCGAAGGAATCCCGAGTACGCAGCAGGGAAAATTATTGCCTAGTTCCCTAACCAGCCGATGGTTGCCAGAACCACAGCCCAAGAATAGTAAATTTGCTGATTCTAATTCAACCACGTTTTTCAATTCTGTAGCAACCCGCCCGATGCGTAAATGAGCTTTGAATAAACCGCGCCATTCCTCAGCCAAACAGCGCGCTTGCCACAGCAACTTATCTGCTATCTCATACTCATTCTTTTGACCAAAAATTTCTCGAAAATAATGCGGATCTGTCCAAGTTTTTGGCGAGCATACCGATTGGATTTCTCCTGGTAAAACTATCGCAGGTGCTGCACAATTAAGGGCGAATGTTTCCTCTAAATTAGACACTTTGGCCTGGGCAGCCAAGGCATTTGCTACAGCCAATTTGCAAGTATCTTCGCCGTAACTTTTGGGCGCTTCGTCTATAACGTAGACGACTTGAACCGTGACTTCTTTAGTTGTTACTAAACGAGTTTGATGCGCCATCCAAAGGGTAATATCCAGAGCTATTTGACTTTGGGGAGAACTGTTGTAACCGACCATAAAATTGATTGTTTTGGCCGATTTTGAGGATTTTGATTTCTTAGAAACTGGTAATATTGGCTCCGGCAGCAACACCATTTCTTCTGCTAAATTTTGGTATCCCAATGCACTTTCAAAACGCGCTAACATTGTTTTGAGATTCACAGGCTTAACCTCTCTTAAGTGAATTGTTATGTCGATCCGTCCGGTGTTATTCGTCTTGAGTAAAGTAGCGATCGAGAAAATTCAAAGCATAGTTGCGGAGTTCGTAATAATCCTTCGATTCCCGCAACTCCTGGCGATCGCGCGGGTGCGAAAACGGCACTGACAAAATCTCCCCTATTGTCGCCGCCGGGCCGTTTGTCATCAGCACAATACGATCGGACATATAGATAGCTTCATCCACATCGTGAGTAATCATCATTGCAGCTTGTCTGTGATTTTCCCAGATATCCAGCACCTGTTTCTGCAACTTGCCGCGAGTTAGAGCATCCAACGCTCCAAACGGTTCGTCCATTAATAACATTTTCGGTCGAATCGCCAAAGCTCGCGCAATCCCAACCCGCTGTTTCATGCCCCCTGAAATTTCGTCTGGATATTTATCGGCTGCCGATATTAAGTTTACCATTGCTAGGTGTTCGTTGACAAGACTAATCTTCTCGGAACGGCTAAGACTTTGCAAAACTTCATCAACTGCCAGCCGAATATTTTCCCGCACCGTCAGCCAAGGCAGCAATCCATAGTGCTGAAATACCATCATGCGATCGGCTCCAGGTTTGCGGATTTCTTTTCCTTCCAGTGTCACCATTCCCCCGCTCTGTTTTTCCAAACCAGCCACTATTTTTAGCAGCGTTGATTTGCCGCAGCCCGAGTGACCGATTACCGAAATAAATTCGTTTTCTCCAATACTTAAATTGATATTTTCCAAGACGCTAAATTCTGTCCCGTCACCATTTTTATACGACTTGAACAAGTTGTTAATTTCCAGAAATTCAGGCTGCTTCTTGACTTGGCTGCTGGCTTCGATAGAAGTAGAAAAGTATTGAGTCATGGTATTCTCCTTAAAAGTAGTAAAGTGTTAATTTGATTTCCTTCCGGTAGCGTAATTCCTAAAATCTTTTAGTCGGTTTCAACCGACTTTAGCTATTAGCCAGGGAATGAATTTCCTGGCGGGACATTAGGAAAAGCGCAACATCTCAAACATTAAGACTGAAAAAAAGACTGAGGGCGGTTGGCTCGAATTTCAAAACTATTCAAATAACCCACCGGATCGCTAGGATCGAATGCCTTTTTATCAATAAAAAGTTCCGCAGGTTCCACTTGGTAATCCTCCTTCGGACAACCGATCGCCATTTCGGCAACAATCTTCCGGTAAAGGTCGGTTCTCCAAGCTTTTTTAGCTAATTCCTCAGCATTTTTTGGCACTTCTTTAATCTGCCCCCAGCGAGCGGCTTGAGTCATCAACCAAATACTCTGAGACTGCCACATAAATGTTGAATGATTTCCCGGTATTTGAGGCAAATTCTTAGGAATGTCATAGAAAATAGTTGCATCTTCCGATTGTATAGTGCGGTCTTTTCCGTCAAACCCTCCATAGTTGTAGTCGCCAACTATTGCCGGTCGCGTAAATTTGTCGATCGCCCCTTTTTTCGGTCTCGCCCCCGTAAAAGATCGTTCAGTCAGCAGCGCCGAGATTTCACTGCGATTTTCCGGCTTGCTGCAATACTGACAAGCTTCCACCATTGCCTTAACCAGCGAGTAATAAGTCTTCGGATTTTCCTCAATGAATGATTGCATTACTCCCAAAAGGCGATCGGGATGTCCCAGCCAAACTTCCTTGCCTTGCACGAAGGTAAAACCCACTCCTAAATTGCCTTCAATTGCCCGCGTATTCCAAGGTTCGGCCACCATGTAAGCCTGCATCGCGCCAATCCTGATATTAGTTACCATCTGCGGCGGCGGCACAATAATTACCCGAAATTCTTTGAACGGATCGACACCGGCAGCCGCCGATATGTAGCGGACAAAGTATTCGTAAATCGCAGAACTCAGAACCACTGCCCAAACCCTGTTTTCCGGCGGCTGACTGTCAAAAAAGGCTCGAAATTGTTTGCCAAATTCTTCTATATTGCCGTTGTATTCGTGCCACGGGCGTAAACCGGAATCCCACATAGCTTTGTTCATCGTCATGGCGTTGCCGTGGCGGTGAATTGTCATTGCCGCGCACAGGGGTGCGTGGCGCGCTCCTTCGGCGCCAATTCGGGCGTTTGTGACGGCGCCAGATACGACTGGGGAGGCGTCGAGGCGGCCGAAGATTACGCCGTCGCGGGAGGTTGCCCAGCTTGCTTCGCGGTTGAGTTTGACGTTTAAACCGTATTTGCGGAAAAAGCCTTTTTTCCAGGCGATCGCAAATGGTGCACAATCGTTAACCGGCACGTATCCTACGGTTAAATTTGGTTTTTCTAAGGTTCGGGAATCGACAACCGGCTTTACGGCTGAGGCTTCTTCTGTGAGTCCTTTTGCCGATCGATCCGCGCTAATTCCACAACCAGATAAAGCCATTCCCGCCGCTACCGAGCCCATTCCTTGCAAAAACTCTCGGCGCTTCCATTCATTGGAAAACTTGTCACTCATATTTAATTTGACTAATGACTATTAACTGTTGACTGTTGACTGTTGACTGTTGACTGTTAACTGTTGACAACAGACAACTGCTTTCCTAACAACTGCAAACTGCAAACTGACTAATGATTAATGACCGATCGATGCGTTACCAATTCCTGAACTTTGTCAACTGCAGCGTCGAGCAACAATCCAGTTAAGCCAATTACAAACACCGCTAAAAATACCGAACTCAGATTCAAACGGCTCCACTCATCCCAGACAAAAAAGCCAATTCCCACACCGCCTGTCAGCATTTCCACCGCCACAATCACCAGCCAAGCAATCCCCAAACTAATCCGTAAACCTGTAAAAATGTATGGCAAACTCGCCGGCCAAATTATCTTGGTAATCCGCCTCCAGCGTGGCATTTCCAAAACCTGCGCCACATCCAAATAATCCTTGGAAACGCTAGAAACTCCCAAAGCTGTGTTGATAATTGTCGGCCACAAAGACGTGATAAATATGACAAAAATTGCCGACGGCTCTGCTAAATTAAAAATCGATAAAGCTATCGGCAGCCAAGCTAGCGGCGACACCGGTTTGAAGATTTGAATCAGCGGATTGAGCGCCATCATTGCTGGTTTCGACATCCCGATCAGAAATCCCACGGGAATCGCAACTGCTGCACCCAGGAAAAATCCCACTAACACCCGTCGCAAACTCGCTAGCAGCAGCCAGCCAATGCCTAAATCTCCAGGCCCGCGCTGATAAAATGGATGGAATATGTAATCTAAATTAGCGATTAAGGCCTGATAGGGAGTGGGAATCAAATCGCTGTTGAAGCTGGCAACAATCCACCACACACCAAGAATTCCCAAAAAACCCGCAGCAGGTAACAAAACAGCATCTCGGATGACCAGGGGTTTTACACGCTTCCACGTTGCAACTCCTGCAAGTGCGATCGCAGATAAATTAAGCTGTATGAACATTTCAATCTCCTTCAGAGTCAGGGCAGGTACAAGAATCTTGAACAATACCAACCTGAGACACTGACGAAGCCAAACAATCTTTTTCAGAGCATTTGGCTTTTCAGTCTCTTCTCAATGCCTGCGAAGTTAGCTGACGGGCTAGGACTGAGAGATGTCCTTCTCCTTAGATTTCAAAATCAAAAATTACACTCAAATTTTTTGGCAATTTTTAACTTTGCTTTTTAATTCTGTAGAGATTCGCCCCGAAAATTGGTTCCTCCGCTCCAGCTACACGCTTGGTTTGATCGCGCAGTGCTGGATTAGGCTTGACTTTTTAAGCCAATTTAAAATAAGCTAGCACGAGCATTTCATTTTGTCAATATGTCTTTAGGAGTAGCACTTGGCGATCTGCGGCGAAGCCCAAAAGTTGAGAGAAAATTCAAAAAGTTAATTATTAAAGTAATCTAGAAATATAAAATGCGATCGCTCACTTAATTTGTATATTAAGAGCCATGAGAGATTTTAGTCAAGCCCTACAAGATAAAATTGACATAATTACCGAAAACTGGATCGAAGCTGTTCGCGGCGACGAGGAAATCGAAACCGCCAAGCAACTCACCTACTCTTCCGTGCGCGACAGCCTTCCCATCGTACTGCAAGCGATCGTAACTATGCTGTCCCAATCAGAAGACGGCGACATTCGGACAGTCGTAGAAGAAAGTTTAGAACATGGGACTCTCAGGGCAAAACAAGGCTACGATGCCGAAGAAATTGCGCGGGAATACCGCTTGCTGCGGAGGGTAATTTTCGAGGCTTTAGAGCCAGAATTGCTAAAAGGCTCAGCCGCTGAAGTGAACCGAGCTTACCGCTTAATTGACACTGCCCTCGACGAAGCAATTGCTAGATGTTTCAAAACCTATACCCAGGAAAGATTCCAACAACTACAGGAGTTGCAAAACCAATTGCAACTTACAAATCAAGAGCTGACTCGCTTAGTTCGCACCAGTAAAGAGAATCTATCTCACTTAGCTCACGAATTGAAAACTCCCCTCACCTCTATTATTGGTTACTCAGAATTGTTTTTGCGCCAAAGAAACAATTCTCAACTTAAAGATTCGGCTCCCAATATGGCACATATTGATAAAGTCCTCAGCAATGGCAGACGGTTACTTAGATTAATTAACGATACTCTCGAAATCTCGCGGTACGACGCGGGACCTATAAAATTGCAGCTAACTGCGACAAATGTGCGATCGGCGATCGGCACTGTTGTCGAAATACTCGAGCCTTTGGCTAAAGCAAAAAATTTAGAGATCGCAGTTGACTGCGATCCGGTTCTCGATCGAGTTATGACAGATTACTTGCGCTTGCAGCAAATTATCAGCAGCTTGGCGAGCAACGCCATTCGCTACACCCAAGCTGGTAGTATTACCATAAAAACCGAATTATTGTCAGACCAACATTGGAGTCTCGGCATCAGCGATACAGGAATTGGCATTGCTCCTGAAGACTGCGATCGGATTTTTCAACCCTATTTTCGAGCCGACAACTCCCTGAGTTCTGGAATTCCTGACAGTACCGGCTTAGGGCTAGCAATTGTCGCTCGATTAGTCAAGCTCTTGCAAGGTAAAATCGAATTAGTTTCTCAAGTAGGAGTTGGCTCTTCCTTCACTGTAATTTTCCCCTTATAATTGGAGTGATTTTTGATTCAGGACTCACTTCAATCTCTATATTTAGGTCCCAACTAAGCACCTTACTGCTTCTAGATTCCTCTCGCGACCAAACTAATGACTAATAACTAATGACTAATGACCGAAAGCATCCAGGATACAAGCCCCCGGATTCATCCGTCCAGAAATAAAAAACCTGTATCCGATGAAACTTTCCCCCCGAATTGATCTGTGGGGTCAATGCTTCAATCTAAAATCTCAAATCTCAAATCTAAAATCGATTGACTTCTTTAAATCAGAAACCGAAGAGTTACATAAACAGCCGCACTTATTAATTGCACAGCCATCACAGGAAGCCCGTAACGCAGAAAAGTTTGAAAAGAAATCCGGCGTCCGTGCTGTTCAGAAATTCCCGCTGCCACTATATTAGAAGAAGCTCCTACCAAAGTGCCATTTCCTCCTAAAGTGGCTCCATACATCATCGCATAAAACAGCGGCAGCACAGCAGGTGGAAACTGCCCTGCAAAATCCGACGCCAGCACTTCTGCGGGTGCGAGCCCGACATTGACAACATACTGTTTTAGCAGCGGCACCATGGCCACTACCAACGGAATATTTGGCACCACGCTCGACATCAAACCCACAAAAAATAACAAAACTAAAGAACCAAGAAAAATATTTTTACCTAAAATCACTGCTAATATTCCAGATATACTGCCGATTACTCCAGTTTTTTCCAAACCGCCAATCAGCACAAAGATAGACATAAAAAATAGCAGCGTGCTCCAATCTAAATCCCGCAAAATATTATTAACAGAATCTATTTGGGAATGGTGAGCTAAAAGCATTGCCAAAGCAGCCCCCAACAAAGCAACGGCTGCCGGTGAAATAGGCACGGGCAGAGACTCTCCTATTACAAAAAATGTCAGCACGAAAGCTATAATTAAGCCGCCTACTGCTAAAACTCGCGGGTGATTGATTTTTGGGTGGGGCAAATGTTCCAAATCGTCTAAGTTCTTGTGCCAAATTTCGCGGAACAGCCAAGGCAACATAACTACTATCACTCCTACTGCAATTGCCCCGCCCAAACTTAACTTTACCAGGTAATCTGTAAAGCTCATGTTAATAGCATCACCGACAATGAATGTCGCCGGATCGCCCACGATTGTCAGAAGTCCCGAACTGTTAGCTACAAATACCATTAAAATCAGTAACGGCACAAAATCTACACCGACTTCTTCTGCCATTGGCGGAATTAATGGTGCTAGCAGCATGACGGTCGTGGCATTGGGCAAAACTGCACAAATTGGGGTAGTAATTGCGACAATACCCAGCAAGAGATTTTTACCTTTGCCTTTGGCCAAAAGAACCATTTGAGTGGCCAAGTATTCAAATACTTTGGTAGGCTCAAAGGCTCTCACCATTACCATGACTCCGAAAAATAAGCCCAGGGTGGCGTGACTCCGACCGATATATTCGATCGCGTTGTTTAACGTCATCACGTGGGTAAAAACCAGAATCACCGCTCCCAGAAATGCCGCAACTGTGAGGTGTATCCATTCTGTAATTATTAAGAAAACTACACATATAAATGTTGTTGCAGCAATCACAGCTTGCACGTTTTCCATTTAGTCCCCTGAAAATAATAGAACTTAAAAATTAAAAAGTCTCGGTTCGAGTGAATATACTACTTTCTGGCTCTTCTGTCAATAAATTTAAGTGCTGATTTTGGCAGCAACAAGCTGGGAGCGACTCATCAAGAGCTCTCCGGTACACGGAAAAAATCACCTCAAAACTACTTCTTTTGGGAGGGTCGTGATCGGCAGAAGTTTGGTATGGCGATCCGGCGATCGCTCAACTACAATGAAGCATGGGCAATCTCTGCCAAACTCAACCCCCACGCAGACATCATGGACTACAGCCAAGTGCTCGCCGACAAAACCGATATTATCGTCCAAAACTGGATTGAAGCAGTTCGTCAGGATCGGAAAATTGAAACCGCTGACGCCTTACCGCACTCAGCAATCGAGAATCACATACCTCACCTGCTGGCGGCGATGGCCACAGTGCTTTCCCAATATCAACACAGCGAAATAAAAGTAATAATAGAAGCCAGTTTAGATCACGGATTTCTCAGAGCCGAACAAGGCTACGACGCCGCAGAAGTAGCCCGCGAATACCACTTATTGCGTCAAGTAATATTCTCCCAATTAGAAGCAGATTTGCTAGCAGGAACCACCACCGACGTATTCAGAGCTTTTCGGCTGATAGACGCCGTAGTAGACGAAGCAATTGCCCAGTGTTTCAATAGCTACGTTGCTCAGAGGCTGCTGGAACTTCAACAAATTCAAACTCAGTTACAACTCACCAATCAAGAACTCTCTCGCCTTGTCAGCGTCCATCAAGAAAACGTCTACCATTTGGCTCACGAACTCAAAACTCCTCTCAACTCAATTATTGGTTATTCCGAACTATTCCTGCGAAAAGAAAAATGGCAATCAGAAGTCAAAGATACTCTCCCCGGCATCGAACACATCGAGCGAGTATTGCGTAACGGCAGACAGTTGCTCCGCATGATTAATGACACGCTAGAACTTTCTCGCGCCGATGCCGGAAAAATTAAACTTAACCTGCAGCGAACTAATGTACGATCAGTAATTAACAACGTAGTAGAAATGATGCAGCCAATTGCTGATGCTAAAGGACTAAAGCTCGCTGTTACCAGCGACTGCGGCCCAACACAAGTAATCTCCGACTCTGGGCGGCTGCAACAAATTCTGATCAACCTGCTGAGCAATGCCATTCGCTATACAGAAGCTGGTAGCATCGAATTAAGTTGCCACCCTGCTGGAGAAGGAAATTGGGCGATCGCAATTACAGATACCGGCATTGGCATCGCCCCCGAATATACAAACCGCATCTTTGACCCCTTCTTTCAAGCAGGAGAAGCCGGCAAACAGCTCTTTCCTGCCGAAAGCACCGGCTTGGGATTAGCAATAGTATCGCGGCTCGTCACGCTGCTCCAAGGCAAAATCGAGCTAGTATCAGAAATAGGAGTCGGTTCAACTTTTACCGTGATTCTGCCCCTAGAAGTTAAAATACTCCAAGAAGTAAGCTAAACATTAAGTTCAAATTTTTACATCCGAAAATCCTATGCCCGCAGCCAACCTTAGCCCTTCCACCACAGCCTTTCCCCTCACCGCCGTAGTCGGGCAAGAAGCAATCAAATTAGCCCTGCTGTTAGCAGCAGTCGATCCCGGATTGGGAGGAGTGGCGATCGCAGGCCGCCGCGGCACAGCAAAATCAGTAATGGCCCGCGCCTTGCACTCCTTACTGCCACCCATTGAAATTGTTAAAGATTCTTTTTGCAACGCCGAACCTAATGATATTCTTCCAGAACAAGCATCAGGCTTGTTACCAGAAAATGGCGGGCAAGATGCCCACACCACCGATACTAATTCCTTAACTACTGAAATAATTCCCACACCATTCATTCAAATTCCTTTGGGTGTCACCGAAGACAGACTCTTAGGTTCAGTTGATGTCGAACAATCAGTGAAATTCGGCCAAACCGTATTTCAACCCGGACTCTTAGCCCAAGCAAATCGAGGCGTACTATATGTAGACGAAATTAACCTCCTCGATGACAATATTTCCAACCAATTGCTAACAGTATTAACCGAAGGGCGCAACCAAATAGAGCGCGAAGGCATTAGCTTCCAACACCCCTGCAAACCTCTATTTATCGCCACCTACAACCCCGAAGAAGGGCCGCTGAGAGAACATTTGCTCGATCGCATCGCGATCGTACTTTCAGCCGATGCAGCACTCGAAATAGAAGAAAGAGTCTATGCAGTAGAACAAGCTTTATCCTACTCCAGCTCTCCCCAAGAATTTTTAAATCAATACAGCGAAGACACCGACAACCTCAAAACCCAAATCATCCTAGCCAGAGAATGGCTCAAAGATGTCAGCATTAAACGCGAACAAATTGCCTACCTAGTAGAAGAAGCCATCCGGGGTGGCGTTCAAGGACACCGCGCCGAAATATTCGCAGTCCGCGTCGCCAAAGCCGCCGCCGCCATCGAAGGACGCACAGAAGTTAACGCCGAAGACCTGCGCCGCGCCGTAGAATTAGTCATCGTACCCCGCGCCACCATCATCCAAACTCCCCCAGACGAAAACTCTCCTCCTCCTCCCCCTCCACCGCCTCCCCAAAAGCAGTCAGAACAAGAACAAGACGAACCAGAAAACGAGCAAGAAGACGAAGAAGACCAAGAGGATGAAGACAACCCGGAACCTGAAGAAGAACCAGAAAAAGATACCATTCCCGAAGAATTTCTCTTCGACCCCGAAGGCGTAATTCTCGACCCCAGCGTGCTTTTATTCGCCCAACAATCCGCCAACAAACAAGGCAAATCCGGCAGCCGCAGCACCATTTTCTCGGAAGATAGAGGCCGTTACGTCAAGCCAGTCTTACCCAAAGGCCCCGTCCGCCGCATCGCCGTTGACGCCACCCTCAGAGCCGCCGCACCCTACCAAAAAGCCCGCCGCGACAGGAATTCTAACCCCCCCCAATCCCCCCTTAGTAAGGGGGGGCAAGAAGCGAGTCAACCCCCCCTTACTAAGGGGGGGCAAGAGGGGGTTCAGCGCCGTGTATTTGTCGAACAGGGAGACATTCGGGCGAAGCGTTTAGCCAGAAAAGCTGGAGCTCTAGTCGTGTTTGTCGTCGATGCTTCGGGTTCGATGGCCCTCAACCGGATGCAGTCTGCCAAAGGTGCAGTCATGCAGCTACTCACAGAAGCTTATCAAAGCCGCGATCAAGTTGCTCTCATTCCCTTTCGCGGAGAACAAGCAGAAGTGCTGCTACCGCCGACTCGCTCGATAGCCTTGGCCCGCAAGCGTTTGGAACGGTTGCCCTGCGGCGGCGGTTCTCCCCTGGCCCACGGTTTGACTCAAGCAGTGCGGGTGGGAGTCAACGCGCGGCAGTCTGGAGATATCGGTCAAGTTGCGATTGTCGCCATTACTGACGGACGAGGTAATATTCCTTTGGCTCGTTCTTTGGGCGAACCGATTGTAGATGGAGAAAAGCCTGATATTAAGAAAGAATTGTTAGAAATTGCTGCCAAAATTCGTGGGTTGGGAATGCAGTTGCTGGTGATTGATACCGAGAGCAAGTTTATTTCGACTGGCTTTGCGAAGGAATTGGCCAAGACTTCTGGAGGGAAATACTATCACTTGCCGAAAGCTACCGAACAGTCGATCGCAGCTATGACTAAAAATGCTCTGCGCGACGCGATCGGCTAAAATCCTGATAGCCACATTTATCTGCGTTTATTCGCGTTTATCTGCGGTTAAAAATCCAAAAATTAGACTTTTTGCCAAAAAAAGTCTAATTTTTAACTCTCACTCTCCGGCGAGTCACTGCCAGCGAACCCGCAACTAAACCCAGCCCTATCACCGCCGAAGGCTCAGGAATTCTTACGGGCAGAGGTACGCGGTTTTCCGTCCCCCGGTTCGGGGTTGAAGAAATTGTACTTTGGGGGAGTTGACCGGTCTGAGCCAGCAGCAAATTTTCTGAACCCTGCCAGGAAGCAGCGGTAGAAACGGCTTGGACATTAGCTGCAACGGCAGCTTGACCGCCGGAAATAATGGCGGCGACAGCCAATAAAATCCCGGCTGTAGGGGGCAATAATTTTCGCTCAAAAAAGGTGGGCATTGGAAATTACCTATTTAGCAGTTTGTCGATAGAACTCGATCTATTCATTAATTTTCTGGTTATCCTCTGTCTGAGCTACTGTGTGAGCTACCTTAGCAATTAACGGAACCAATTTTAGATTTTAGATTTTATCTCTTATATCTTATATTTTAGATTATTGAAGTTTCTGGTCTCTAGTTTCAACTAACTCGCAAATCAAAAACCTAAAATCAACTGTGATCCCTGCCTCTAGCATATACTCCTTAATCCCCAATCGTAAATCCCCCATCCAAAATTGATTTACATCAGCTATTTGCGATTTAATCGACTTTAAGCTAGCCCTTGGCCGCAGATAGCACCGACCCTTTAAACTCAATTATAGCTTTGCCGCGAGGCGCAACGGTGCGAGACAGCGACACGGCACAGACGTATACGCAGTCCATTATAAACAATCGATCCCTGGTTTGGAGTGATTTCACCCCCGTTCTTTATCAAATCTTTAAACTCTTTCAGGTTTTGCAAACAAAGTGTAAAGCTGTCACAATAATAGATAGCAATTCTCAGCCAAAATTAGGTAAATCCTCGTGAGTAACACTAGCAATTTCCGCGAAGCCGTGCGCGAGGCCAAAAACCACGCGCTGGTAGGCCCCAACGTCATCTCCAACGCTCTCCCCTTCGTGGGCGGCGGACTTGTCTTAACTGCTGTCGGCACCTACGGCGGCCTCGGAGTGATTCGTAACTATCCCGGGATCTTCTTTCCCACCTTCATTGCTGCGATCGTCCTACAATTAATTCTGTTCTTTGTCGCCCGCGGCGCTGCCGAACAAGGTAACAAAAATACCGCTTTGCCTCTCCTGGCAACCTACAGCTTGCTTACAGGCTACACCCTCAGCGGATTGGTTTCTATAGCCCTCAGAAGCGAAGGCGTCGGCATCGCCGGTATTGGTTTTGCTGCACTTGGATGTGGCATTACTTTTATCGCCGCCCGCCAAATTGGCTCCAACCTTTCTGAACAAGACGGCATGGCTCTCACCAAAACTATCAGTTTAGGTGTGATTGCTTTGTTAGTGGTTGTTGGCGGTCAGTTTCTGCTCTCTCTATTTGGCGTCTACACCCCAACCTGGTTGGAAATTGGCATTTCTGGCATCGGCGTGTTTATATTTGCCGGCGCTGCGATCGTCGATTTTTACATATTACCCCGCAGCTACCGCGACGACCAGTATTTGCCCGCCGCTCTGTCGATGTACTTGACTTACATCAACTTGTTCATTTTCATTCTGCGCCTGCTGATTGCTCTCAACGGCCGCGATTAATTGAAACTTTAGCTTAAAAAAAAACCGCGGCCCGATCGACATCAGGCCGCGGTTTTTGATTTTTATTAAGTTTAGGAACTAAGATAGCGATCGTCGCGTCCTCTCTCAACATTCATAAAAAATTAATTGGAGAAAACTCATGTACTTAAAATATGAAGATATTAGGAGAGTCAGCGTAGAAATTACCTCCAGGTGCAATGCAGCTTGCCCGCAGTGTCCCCGCACCGACAACCCGATTTTGCCGGGGGCAGAATTAAAGATGGAGGATATTGAGAGAATTTTCCCCCAAGAGTTTTGCTCTCAGTTGGATTTGGTGTATATGTGCGGCAACTACGGCGATGCTATGACTAGCAATACCACAATTCCCGCGATCGAGTATTTGCACCGCATGGGAGTTCCTCATATCTCCCTGTACACCAACGGTAGCGGACGCAACCCCGACTGGTGGCAAGCCCTGGCAAAGGCGATGACAGGAGAACACGATCGCGTAATTTTTAGTATCGACGGGTTGGCCGATACTAACAGCATCTACCGCCAAAATACCAACTGGGACAGGATAATGCAGTCGGTTAATGCCTTTATCCAAGCTGGCGGAAAAGCTGTATGGCATTACTTGATATTTGAACACAACCAGCACCAAGTAGAAGCAGCACGGGATTTAGCCCAACAACTAGGATTTGTCGAGTTTGTACCGAAAGCTACCTCTCGTTTTGTGGCGAAAGAGATTTATGATAAAGAGTCTGCAAATCAAGAGCCTCAGAAAGCAGAAAACTCTCAGGTAGAGGCTAAGAGCGATCACCCAAACCAACCAGCAACAGCTAATGTAGCAGCCCCTCAGCATCAAGAACAGGCCGCGCTTCAGTTCCACCGACAAGCTGAGGAATGTTTGAAACAAGGGCAACTGTCAGATGCGATCGCACCCAGCCAACAAGCCCTAAAAATTCAACCTAATTTTGCAGCAGCCTGGAAAACTTTAGGCAATGCTGTTCAAGGTTTGGGGAAGATGCAAGCAGCAGCAGACTGTTACGCCAAGGCCCTAAAAATTCAGCCTAATTTTCCAGAAGTTTATGCTAATGTCGGCAGTCTTTATGCTCAACAGCAACAGTGGCAGCCAGCTAGTGCTTATTACCAAAAGGCGATCGAGCTTAAACCCAATTTTGCAGGAGCTTATCGCAATTTAGCTAAAGTTTTGACGCAGTTGGGGCAACCCGAAAAAGCAAATTATGCTTGGTATCAAGCGATAGCTATCGAAACCTCTCAAGCACCAGAACCCACTCCTTCTGTCCCATCAAAGCCAGCCAGCGAAGAACTTCAACCCCCATCGTTGGAACAATATAAAAATCCCCAGGGAGACCAATTTATCCAAGCTGTAGAAACATTTGGTAGCCTAAACAATTACTACCGAAATGTAGAAATTAGCTGTCAAACTCAAGCCACCCAAGAGATTTTCATCAGTTTTGAAGCGGAACTCTGGCCTTGCTGTTGGGTAAGCCATACTAAATACGCTGTTTATAACCACACTTACAGACCGCAAATGCTGGCTTTAATTGAAAAGTACGGAAATGGCTTTAATTCTCTCAGAACTCAATCGGTGAAAGATGCGATCGCCAGAGATTGGTTTCGCGAAGACCTCACCAAAAGTTTTTCCTGTTCTAAAAGGTTGGACGTATGCGCTCACGAATGCGGTAAAACTTTCAATTCAACAGGTTCGCAGTACATTTAGCAATCCTAAATGAACCGTAAATTTTTTACCCCACCCCAACCCTCCCCTTACCAATGGGAGGGAGTAAGAAATTCACAAATGATTTAGGAGTGTTATTTAAGAAGGAAGGCACGACAGGGATTTGGACACGGATACATGGATTAATTGCTGAAATGTCGAAATTTCAGCTAAAATCAATATTACCACCCAAAACCAAGAGGACTAACAGTGGAAGTTCTAGACATCAAACACAATATCGCAACTTTGTCCGATCGACTGGGTACAACCCAGGACTATCTTTGACATCCCCGCACTTACAGCAAAAATTCAAGACTTAGAGCAAATCTGCGCCCAACCAGCATTTTGGGAAGACCAAGATCGAGCTCAAGAAACCCTCCAAGAACTTAATGACTTCAAATCTCATTTAGACCAATACCGCGGCTGGCAAACTAGCTTGGAAGATGCTAAAGCTATTTTAGAACTGCTGGAGTTAGAAGCCGACGAGTCCCTGTTCCAAGAAGCCTCATCGAGTCTTTCTCAGTTAACCCGCGAACTCGACCAGTGGGAACTGCAACAATTACTATCGGGGCCCTACGATGAAGGTGGCGCCGTTTTGACAATTAACGCTGGGGCCGGCGGCACAGATGCTCAAGATTGGGCCGAAATGCTGCTGCGGATGTACACCCGCTGGGGGGAAAGTCAAGGTTACAAAGTACATTTAATGGAAATTTCCGAGGGAGAGGAAGCAGGTGTTAAATCTGCTTCTTTGGAAATTGTCGGCCGCTACGCTTACGGTTATATGCGATCGGAAAAAGGCACTCACCGCTTGGTCAGAATTTCGCCTTTTAACGCTAACGACAAGCGTCAAACCAGTTTTGCAGGCGTCGAAGTGATGCCAATTCTCGATCGATCCGTCAAGTTAGACATTCCAGAAAAAGATTTGGAAATCACGACTTCCCGCGCTGGCGGCAAGGGCGGGCAAAATGTTAACAAGGTAGAAACCGCAGTCCGCATCGTTCACCTTCCTACCGGTTTGGCCGTCCGCTGCACTGAAGAACGCAGTCAGTTGCAAAATAAGGAAAAAGCTTTGGCATTACTCAAGGCTAGGCTGTTGGTGATTGCTAAGGAACAGCGGGCTTCGGAAATTGCCGAGATTCGCGGCGACATGGTGGAGGCAGCTTGGGGCAACCAAATTCGCAATTATGTTTTTCACCCATACCAAATGGTCAAGGATTTGCGGACTGGAGTGGAAACAACTGCGATCGAAGATGTGATGAACGGCGAATTAGAGCCGTTTATTCAAGCTTACCTGCGGCAGGAAAATCAGTTGGTCAGTAGTCAGTAGTCAGTAGTCAGTTGACAGTTGACAGTAGTCAGTAGTCAATGAGGACTTCAGTCCGCAAAAAAGCAGGACTTGCATTCCTCACTACGAACCAATTTTCTGGTATGATTTTTGGGTTTTGGTCGATCGCCCGACCTTCAATAGGTCGCGCGGTCAAAAACCTTGATATGATAAAACTTGATCTAACAAACACTAAGGAGAAATAATGACCCAAGTTGTAATAGGCGAAAATGAAGGGATTGAGTCAGCCCTACGACGGTTTAAGCGACAAGTTTCTAAAGCGGGTATTTTCCCCGACATGAGAAAGCACCGCCACTTTGAAACCCCGTTGGAAAAGCAGAAGCGCAAAGCTATTGCCAGAAGGACTAAGAGACGCTTTCACCGCAACAACAAACCCTAGAATTATTAGCACTAAATTGATTCGGCAGATATAATGCCTTGCGATTCTAGTACCGCAGCGACTCGGAGAATCACCGCTTCGCTGTAGGGAGCACCAATAATTTGTACCCCCAAGGGCAAAGCGCCGGGCCGCTGTACGGACACGCAAAGAACGGGCAAGCCAATAAATGATAGGGGTTGGGTGAACAGTCCGAGATTGGGACGCACTAAGATTTCTTGTCCGGCTATTACCATTTTCTCGACGCCAATTTCAGGGGCAGCTATCGGGGTTGCGGGTGCGAGGATGATGTCTGTGTGTTGGAATATTTCGCGAATTCGATCGCGGTACCACTGTCTGAATCTCTGGGCTTGCAAGTACCAAGTCGCAGGGATCAGGGTTCCCGCTAAAAAGCGATCGCGCGTCGCCGGATCGAAGTCTTGAGGGCGCGATCGTAAATTGTCTAAATGCAAGTTTCCCCCCTCGCAGGCGGTAATGATAAATGCCGCAGCCCTGGCGCGATCGGATTCCGGTATGGTGACAGTTGCAAGCCCCCCTATTTTTGGGGGGTTTGTTGTTTTTTCTGTGGTCTTACCACAATTCAAGACATTTGTCAAGGCTTTAGCAACTATTTCTACAGCCTCCATTGCTTCTGGTTCGGCCCCTGTGGCAAAATAGCCGTCAGCAACAGCAATTCGCAATCCTTCGATACCTTGATTTAACTGCGGCGAACAAAGTTCTGGCGGGCGTTGAGTGCAAACTGGGTCCCGAGAATCCGGGCCTTGCAGGATATCGTACAGCAGCGCCATATCTCTGATCGATCGCCCAAACGGCCCCACACAATCCAAACTACTCGAAAATAAATAAGCGCCAGCCCTCGACAAGCGGCCGTAAGTAGGCTTGAAGCCAAAGACACCGCACAAAGCAGCCGGTACGCGGATGGAACCGTTAGTATCAGAACCGAGAGTAAAGGGTACAAAACCGGCGGCGACTGCTGCTGCGGAACCGCCGCTGGAACCGCCGGCGATGCGCGCAGTATCGCGGGGATTGCGGGTGGGCCCGTAGTGGCTGTTTTCCGTGACGAAACCGTAGGCGTACTCATCCATGTTGAGAGTACCTACGAGGACAGCCCCGGCTTGTTTGAGTCTGGCGACCACCGTTGCGTCCTGGGTAGCCGGAGGATTGTCAGCGTTGATTTTTGACCCTGCTAGAGTAGTA
This sequence comes from Microcoleus sp. Pol8_D6, assembly GCF_036700965.1. Lineage (NCBI taxonomy): Bacteria > Bacillati > Cyanobacteriota > Cyanophyceae > Oscillatoriales > Microcoleaceae > Microcoleus > Microcoleus sp. Pol8_D6. Next base: position 27,660 of record NZ_JAUBPW010000049.1, read on the forward strand.
ATTCCGGCGATGTCGAACAGGTTTTTGACAGCGAAGGGAACACCTGCTAAAGGGCCTGGGTTTTCGTTATTTGCGATGGAATTATCTATTTTTTCGGCTGCTGCGAGTGCGCTTGATGCAGTGATTGCAGTAAAGCAATTAAAAGCTTTATCCTTAACAGCAATCCGTTCCAAAGCAGCATTTACCGCCACTGTAGCCGTAACCTTACCACATTTAACCGCCGCTGCCGTAGCAACCGCATCAGCCTTATCTAAAAAACATCTGCGTTCATCTGCGTTCATCGGCCCTCATCTGCGGTTTAAAATCTAAGGTTCAAACACCGGCGCGACTTCTACTTCTGGGGGTAAAGGAAACTCAGTAACCAGTCGGGCGATCGCAACTATCCTCTCGAAGTTTACCACAACGCCTGGACGATGTTCCGGGTCTAAGGGTAAGTTTATCAGTTCAGCGGTGCGATCGACATATTCTTCTACATTTACCATCAGTACCTCCCAAAAAAACATCAGCGTACATCCGCGTACATCCGCCCTCATCTGCGGTTAAAAATCTAAGATTCAGATATAAGTGCGATCGATTATTTTAGACTAATCCACGTCTGGTTGTCAGTTATTTTAAAGCAGTTTTTTGTATTCCTCGGATTGTCTGATATCATCTAGAGGCGATTTTTGCTCTGGTGGTTCATCAGGACAAAACTTTATACAGACCTGCGTTTGCCAAGACTGCAAAGTTTGATTAAGTTCTATTTGAAGCTTTCCTTTTTGCCAACCCTTGGAACCAATTTTTAGAATTTGACAATCAATTCCTTCTGGAGGCGATTTCCAGTTTATATCCCCTCCCATAATTTTTGTTTCTTCGTTAATCGACAGATATTGTATCCACTGAATTATCGATTTCTCACGTTGGTTAGTTTCTGCTACATAAGTCTGAAGCATTATCTTGTTAAACTTACTGTAGGCTAGCTCTTTAAATCGGCGAACCGTAAAAGTAGCTTGACCCAATAACAAAACATCATCATCGCCGTCTAGTGTCTCATAGCTTCTATTTATTTCAACTTTTTCGTCCATTTTATTTCACAAGATTCTGCTACTTGATATTTTATACTATTTGGAGGTGTGTGAGTCAAGCTGGTTAACAAAATCAATTGACTATCGCACTTTTCCACTCAAACACTGACAGTTTCCCGCAACTGCTCAACTGCAACATCCAGCGGAGGCAAAGTAAAATCTTCAGCATCCATTAATTCCTTAACCTTCTCAAAAATCTCAACCTCCGCCTCTTCCTGGTCAGTTAGCTTATCATAAAAACAAGGGTCAGTAAACCACTGCTCAAAAGCAAACCTTAAAACCCCATTCGGGTCAAGCATAAACTGCCAATACTTAGAAACTCGGTTATCAACTACTTCAAACAGCGGTGCAGGAGTCTGTATGGGATAATAACTGTAATTATCATCACAAATATAGTACCAAACTATTCCCTGCCACGATCGGATTGCATAAACAACATATTCCTTGCCAACTGTCAACGGCAATTCAACGTTTTTAGTATAACCTCGGGCCGGATCAATATAATTTTCCGGTAGAACTTCCCCAGTATTAGCAATACAGCGAACAATCATAACTTGTCTACCTATAAATTCTTAGGTGCTATTTTAGGATATTGCCGTTTAAATTTTAATTCAACTTGTTGCAAAAATTCCCCGTTTTCAAACCAGTGCACTTGTACGGAAGCTCCATTAATTACAAAAGCCTGAATGCTGGTTATTTTGTACCAGTCTTCTGGATTACCTCCATAGAGGGCAACCAGTCGGGAAACATCCCCTAGTATATCGCCAGGCCCGCCCTGAATTGCTCTACAATTACCAGCTTTAGCATCTTGCAGGAGCAATTGCTCTACTAAATTTCTCGGACTCTCATCGGGAATAGCACCTTGATTCACAATTTAACAGATTAAAAAATTGTTTGTCAAACCGAATAAAAACTCATTTTAGCAGGTGCAGTTTCCGCCAGCAACTTTCCCCGCGAAATCACATACCGAACCGCAGCGCGCCTCCTAATTGCATCATAACAATCCTCAGCATCCAACACAATCAAATTTGCAGGTTTACCCGCCTCAATCCCATAATTCTCATCTCCCAGATTGAGAGTTTTAGCACCGTTGACAGTCACCATATTAAAACAAGCTGCAATCTCAGGCATTCCCGTCATCTGACAAACATGAACCGCCATATGAGCGACATCCAACATATTTCCCGTACCTAAACTATACCAAGGATCTTGCACGCAGTCGTGGCCCAAACTCACATTCAATCCCTGCTGCCACAATTCCTTAACTCGCGTCACCCCACGGCGTTTGGGATAAGTATCAGCGCGGCCTTGCAGGGTGATATTAATTAAAGGATTGGCAATAAAATTAATTCCCGATTTTGCCAAACTTCCCATCAGCTTAAAAGCATAAGCATTGTTATAAGAACCAAAAGCCGTCGTGTGGCTAGCCGTCACCCGCGAACCAGCCCCGCTTCTAATCGCACAAGCTGCTACAACTTCCAAAAATCTCGACTGTTCATCATCGATTTCATCGCAGTGAACATCTATTAATCTATTGTATTTTTCCGCAAGTTCAAAAATTCGCTCAACCGACTTCACCCCATCTTCCCGCGTCAACTCATAATGCGGAATCCCGCCCACAGCATCCGCACCCATATCCAGAGATTTCTCTAAAAGTTTGTCATTTTCTGGACTTCCATAAATCACGTCTTGGGGAAAAGCCACAACTTGCAGAGTCATCCAATCTTTGACTTGTTCGCGAACTTCCAAAAGTCCTTGCAAAGCAGTCAGCGTCGGTTCGCTAACATCAGCGTGACTCCTGACAAATAAAATCCCTTGAGACGCTTGCAGCCTTAAAGTTTCAACAGCCCGTTTCTTGACATCATCCAGAGTTAAACTTTGCTTTCGTTCCCCCCACATTTGAATTCCCTCGAACAAAGTGCCGCTTTGATTCCATCGCGGTTCCCCCGCAGTCAAAGCAGAATCGAGATGAATGTGCGACTCAACAAACGGGGGAGTGACTAATTTGCCTCCAACATCAATTTCGGATTCTCCCAATTCGGAAATCTGCGTCGATACGGCGGCTATTTTGTCCCCCTCAATAGCGATATCCACTGTTTGACTGTCGATCGCACCTAACAAACGACATTGGCGCAGAACAATGCTATACTTTTGCTCAGGCATGACAATTGCAGCTAAATTTAACACTTGTAAACGCGATCGTTCTTAGTTGCTACTCAGCCTAGTAAGACCAAAAGAATTCCCCAATCACTTGCGGACCCCCTCCTTCTCCTCCTCTGCGTCCTCTGCGCCCTCTGCGGTTAAAAAATCTTACTCAAAAAACCAACCTATAACGAAAATCACCGCGCAGAAAGCGCAACTACAAATCGCCAACCTCAGACAATCTCAAACTCCAGATTGTGATTTTTCACCAAATCAAAGGTAAAATGGTCAACCACATTAGTATTGCTCAATTCCAGATTGTAAAAATCAACAAAATCCGCATCAAAATACGGCCCAGCGTGCCAAGTACCCACATCTAACTTAATAAAACAATTGCCCGGAATCCGAAAAGCAGCCATATCCTCTAAACTCGGTTTATAGCTATCCCCAGGAGGCGCAACCGCCATCAACCAATCCTTCCCCTCCAAAGAACCCAAACACTGAGTACATTGAACGTGCCGCGTAATTTTGCCAAACTTGCGACCTTTCTCGTGCAGCCGCATAATGTAAAATCTAGGAATACCATTTTGCAAACTTAACTGAGCATCCTCAGCATCGAAAGACTTGCCATCAATTGCCGCAAAGATAACTTGACCGTAACTCCGAAAATTATCCGGTGTCACCCATTGTGCGGATAACTGCTTAGTCGAAATTGATTCGCTCATAAATCCCAACATCCCTAGCTTGATCCGTCATGAACATTCTAATACAGTAAATCCTCTCTCTTCTCTTCTCTTCTCTTCTCTGTGCTCTCTGTGTCCTCTGCGGTTAATTAAATAAAAAAATCTAGTTCGCTTTCTCGATCGCCCAAAACACCCTTACAATCAAAATCAGCACACTGCTGCAAAAAACGAGCCGGAATATCAGGACGAGCACCCCAGTGCAAATGCAAATAAGAAGCGTGTACCTGACAAACTCCCCAACCTTCAGCAACCGCCTCAACTTCCCCTCGCTTCCCATACCTCCAACTGTGATAAACTGGATTACTCGGTTCCACAGTTAAATGCGATCGATGAAACTCATGTCCCCAAACCTCATCAAGAGCAGTTAACACCGAACTATCCCTCACCGCCACAGCTTCTCGGTATCCCAGCGTCAAACGCTTTCCCATCGCAGCAGCAGTTTCCAACACACCCACCCCTGGCCAAGAATTGCCATCGAAGTCTACAATAGAATCGCACAAATACATCAAACCGCCGCACTCCGCATAAGTCGGCATTCCCGAAAAAATCGCACTTTTTACTGCATCCCGAATTAAAACATTACTGCTCAATTTTTGAGCAAACACCTCGGGAAAACCACCACCAAAATATAACCCTTGCACATTGTCAGGAAAAACCGAGTCATCAAGCGGGCTCCAAAATACTAACTGGGCACCCAACTCTTCCAACAAATCAAGATTGTCCTGATAGTAAAAATTAAAAGCCCGATCGCGCGCAACTGCAATCCTCACTCCAAATTGTTTTCCCAAACTGTTGACAACATCATCTTTTTTAGTTACAATTTCAGAAGGCAAATTGTGTCTACCCACAAGTTGCTCAGACCCCTCACCCCCCCCATTTCGAGTTGCAGCCAACAAAGGCAAAAGTTGCTCCCAGTCAAAACTAACAGCAGCCAAATCAGCTAATTTATCGATCGCAGCATGAAGATTCGGCAACTCCTCAGCAGGAATCAGCCCCAAATGTCGATCGGGAATAGTAACAGCCTCATCCCTACGCAAAACGCCCAAAATTGGTAAATTGAGCGGTTGGAGAGCATTTTGAAGCAGTTCCAAATGTCGATCGCTCGCCACCCGATTCAGCACCAAACCAGCGAATTTAAGGTCAGGGTTAAAAGAACGAAAACCGTGGGCGATCGCAGCCACAGAACCAGAGAGCCTGCTGCAATCTATCACAAACAATACTGGCAAATTCAGCAAATAAGCAACATGAGCCGTAGAAGCAAAGGAAAAATCATAATTGCCTTCTTCTTTTCGATAATTAATCCCTGTATCCGTGTCAAAATCCGTGTCGTGCCTTCGTGATTCCTGATTTTTTCGACTCACTCCATCAAATAGTCCCATCACCCCTTCAACTAAGGCATAATCGACATCTGGAATATGACGAGAAAAACACTTTTTTACATAAGATTCAGAAGTTAATACCGGGTCTAAATTGCGACAGGGGCGACCAGTAACAAAAGCGTGAAACATCGGGTCAATGTAATCGGGCCCCACCTTAAAAGATTGAACATTCAAGCCGCGACGGATTAAATAAGCTAAAAGGGCGATCGTTACAGTAGTCTTTCCCGCACCACTACGTTCACCAGCAATTACTAAACTCATAGTTATAGTTAGTTAAAATCAATAATAGATAAAATTGCCAAAGTTCTTTCCAATCATGAAATTATCTGCGTTTATCTGTGTTAATCTGCCTTGCATCTGCGGTTTCTGTATCAATCAAAGATTTATGCAATCTTTCCTCATAAAAGAGACAGTTGATAAAGTTATGAGTATTGCTCTCCAACCGCTCAAATAATAACTATTGAACGAACCGCGAAGACGCAAAGAGCGCGCAGGAAGAAAAGAGAAGAATAAAAGTAGGGCAGACATTGCCTGCCCCACTGAATATTAACTCAATCCGTCTTCCTTCTTCCTTCTTCCTTATTTTTACCGCTTAGCCAACTTCAGCATTTGAGCTGTAACGGCCAAACTTTCCTCGTAAAGCACATCTCGACCCCAACTCTGCAAGTGCTGACCCAGCAAGTGTTCCGTCACCTGATCGAACAGAGGACTCACCTGGTTAAACCGATCGGTTTGAGCGCCGCCCTTCGTTTCCATCCGCATACAGCCGCCCACTTCCGAACACAGAACCGTACCGCAGTCCGCCTTCTCGTTCGTAGAATTCAAACGCACAGCAATCAAATCGCCCGCGACATCGCCCGTATCAGCAGTAGGAATAGCAGCCAACTCAGCTTCGACAACCCGTTCGTCCGGCCCGGCGAATTTAATTCGCTTGATTTGGTAATCGCCCTCTTCCTGTTTGAAAGCAACCGGACGCCACTGAAGCCGACTCGCCAGCCAACCCAAATACATCAGCGCTTGCGTAGAATTGTCCTGTTCGTAATCGATCGTCACCCGATCGATTTCCCGAATCGCAGCGCGACGTTCCGGGGCGTCAAAAGCCTCAGCAGCCAACTCTTGCCACGCGGCCAACCGTCGCCAATTCAGATCCGCGATCGGAATTCCTTCCTCGATCAGACTTTGCATCAACAGCAATTCAGCTTCACACTCAGCAAAGCTGCTAGAGTCAACAATCACAGAACTGCTAACTGCCGCCAGCCGCTGGAACAAACCTCGATCGGCATCAGGGTTCGCCTTCCACCACAGCAGCGTCGGCAAATCAGCGATAGTCAACGCCGTCACGATGCCGCTCACCCGTTCCAAAGCAGCTTCCGTACCCCGCAGCGTAATATACTCGCAGCAGATTAGATTGCCGCTGGTGCGCTTGTGAACCGGACAATAAGCAGCCACTTGAGCCTGCACGCCTGTATCTTCCCCCGCCGTCGGGCACAAAGCAATAATCCGGCAGGGATTGGCAGCCACAATCGCGTCAGCTACGCCCGAACCCCCGGAACCTAAACCACTCGATCCCATCTCCTCACCACTGGAATTTTTGCGAGCCACTTCTTCCCGCAAAGTCGCTAGCAATTCATCGTTAGCTTTGCCAGTTCTCGGTAGCCCGTAAGCTTTTTGAGCCGCCCTGATGCTAGATGCCGTCATCGGCCCGGTAATACCGTCCACCGGCCCGTCGTAAAACCCCAGATCCGCTAATAAACGCTGAGTTTCTTCTGGTTCGTAGACTACAAAAGTAAAAGTTGTTGCCCTACTAGCGATCGGAAAATCGCCCTTCGACCCCGATTCTCTGTAACTTTCCCAAATTTGACTTAATTCGGCCTCTATTTGGTCGATCGACACATCTTTAGGACTTTGTAGCGAAACCAGAGGCGGAGCTTTCATCGGTGTCATCGTCATCGGTTTTTTCTCCTTTGTTATTAGTCAGCAGTCATTAGTCATTAGTCATTAGTCATTAGTCATTAGTCATTAGTCATTGGTTCTTAGTCATTAAGTTATTAGTCATTGGTTCTTAGTTAGCAGTTCTTAGCTAATCACTAATACTAATGCTGACCAATAACTAATGACTAATGACTGCTGACTAATCACTTTTAAAGTCTGCGCCACTTGCGACCATCTCTGTTAATTAGCAGTTCTGCTTCCGCAGGTTCCCAAGTACCCGCTTCGTATTTAGGAACCAAATCTTGGTCGTTGGACGATTCCCACTCCATCAGCGCCGGCGTTACCACCCGCCAAGCTTCTTCCACTTCATCAGAACGGGTAAACAAAGTTTGGTCGCCCAGCATACAATCAATTAACAGGCGATCGTAAGCATCCGAAGATGTCACCCCAAAGGAAGAACCGTAACTGAAATCCATATCCACCGTCCGCGTCCGCAAATCCGGCCCCGGCATTTTCGCCTCAAACCTCAGCGAAATCCCCTCGTTCGGATGCACGCGCATAGTCAAAACGTTAGGAGTAGTTTGTTGGGCTGCGGACTGAAAGATTAGCAGCGGAACTTCGCGGAACTGGATTGCAATTTCGCTAACTTTTTTCGGCAACCGTTTGCCGGTTCGCAGGTAAAAAGGCACTCCCTGCCAGCGCCAGTTGTCAATCATAAACTTCATCGCCACAAAAGTCGGCGTTGTCGAGTTGGGAGCAACCCCCGGTTCTTCGTGATACCCCGGCACGGGTTTGCCCTTCATCCAACCTGCGGAATACTGACCCCGAATCGCTGAGAAGTCCAAGTTATTCAAATCTGCCAAGCGAGTTGCTTGCAGAACTTTCATCTTTTCGGTGCGGATGCTGTCAGCGTCGAGCGAGTTCGGCGGTTCCATCGCCGTCAGACAGAAAATCTGCATCAAGTGGTTTTGCAGCATATCCCGCAACGCCCCAGAGGATTCGTAGTAACCAGCCCGGTCTTCTACGCCTACTGTTTCTGCAACTGTAATTTGTACGTGATCGACAAATTGGCGATTCCACAGCGGTTCAAAAATCGCGTTAGCAAACCGGAATACCATTAAATTCTGAACAGTTTCTTTACCCAAATAGTGGTCGATCCGGTAAACTTGCTGTTCTTGGCAAACCTGCTGCACGACTCGGTTGAGAGCTTTTGCCGAACTCAAGTCGCGGCCGAAGGGTTTTTCAATTACCAAGCGGTGTTTTGCTGGATCAGCCAGCATTTGAGCAGCGCCCAGTTGCCTAATTGCTTCTGGGAAAAAGTTCGGGGAAACTGAGAGATAAAATATGTGATTGCCACGAGTTCTCCTTTCTTCGTCGAGTTCCGCTAAGAAAGCTTTGAGTTTTTGATAGCTTTCCGGGTTGTCAATGTCGCCCGGACAGTAGTACAAACCTTGAGCGAAATCTTGCCAAAATTCTTCATTGCCAATGCCGCCGCCAAATTCTTCAATGCCTTCGCGCATTTGCTCGCGGAAGTAATCGTGACTCCAAGGGCGGCGGGCTACTCCCACCACGGTAGTTTCCGGTGGCAAGCGTCGATCGCGCTTCATCTGATAAATTGCAGGTACCAGTTTGCGCTGGGTGAGATCCCCAGAAGCTCCGAAGATTACCAGAATTTGTGGTTCCGGCACCCGTTCTTTTCGCAAACCGACGCGCAGTGGATTTTCAAGTAGCGTTACCATTTATTTTCCTTTTTCTAGTGCTGTTAACCGTGCCAAGACACCATGATAGTTTGCGGTCATTTCTGCTAGTTGCTGGGTGAGAGAGTTAATTTGCCCTTCATACTCTGCTTTGACTTCCGCTCTGATTTCCTCCCGGATTTTTACCCTCTCAGCAGCCAGTCGCACTTCCCAATCTCGATCCCGCTGTCGCAGTTCAGCTTTCAACTGCCTGTTTTCGGCTCGCAGTTGCTCCAACTCCAACGCCACAGCAGCACTACGGCGATCCCTTTCTCTGTTTTGCTCGCGGATTTGCTCTCTAAGGCGCTGATTGTCCGATCGCAATTTCTCTAATTCTGAAGCATCATCCTTGCCAGTTCGCCCGCTTCCTAGTGATGGAAATCGCTTTTCAACCAAGCGCTGAACTGCTGCACCAGTGGGCATACCATTGGGCGATGACTCCAGAGCCTCTTGCCAGATTTCGAGTTGCAGTTTTGGCGATAATCCTGTTAGAGGACGTACTTGATTTTCTTTTGTAGGAATTTTGACACCAATTGGTGTCAAATTTTCGATGACCTGCGCTGCTGCAATAAATCTATGAGCCGTCTGCCTTGCTATGGCCCATTTGTCGCGACAATAAGTCTCAAAACTTTTATGAGTTTCGCGGTACAGTTTCTGTTCCCGAATCTCATCTAGGGCTTTCCCAACTTCGTAAAATGTCTGGAGTCCATGTTCCACGATGGATTCCAGTTCTTGAAGCCTTGCCCGTTCAGTGACATCTAGTTGGGCCGTGACATACTCGCTTTTTAGTAGGGTATTGGTAGTCTGCATAGCATTTCCTCATTGGTAGGAGATAGAGGATTGGAGTTAAAGCTTCTGGCAGGAGTCCTCCGAGAGAAGGAACTAGATTTTCCTCTGTAGGACTTTTGTCACCAATTGGTGTCATTTTTTCCAGATTCGGGATCGAAAACTCAGTATTCCAGAGTCCCAATCCCGGGAGATTTTCCTTTGTAGGATTTTTGTCACCAATTGGTGTCATTTTTTCCAGATTCGGGATCGAAAACTCAGTATTCCAGAGTCCAAACAATTATCTATTCCGACTCCTAAATGCTTCTGCCTTCAAGGATACAGATATCTGCCTAAGCGACGGGCGACAACTTCTGCACTTTCTCTTGCAAGGAATCCATCAGGGATTGGAACGGATTCACGAATTTCTCAATCCCGTCGATGAGCAAGTCTGCCATCACTTTGTCCAAGTTGATGTCGATGTCGGGATCTTTGAGACTTTCGATCAGCGTGTAAGCTTCTGCAACGTTGTTCTCAATCCGGGGTGCGACATCGCAGTGGTCGAAACAAGCTTCCACGGTGTTCGGTGGCAAAGTGTTAACGGTGTCCGGGCCGATTAGTTCATCGACGTACATGACATCGCTGTAGTTGGGGTTTTTGGTGCTGGTGGAAGCCCACAGCAAGCGCTGTACTTTCGCTCCTTTGGCTGCTAAAGCTTGCCAGCGATCGCTCGCTACGATCTCTTTATACTTCTGGTAAGCTATCTTCGCATTGGCGATCGCCACTTTCCCTTTCACCGCTTCCAGTCTAGCTTTTGTGGAAATATCTGTGACATTTTTGAGTTTCTCATCAATCTTGCCATCGACATTGATGTCGATCCGGCTCAAGAAGAAACTGGCAACAGAAGCAATATTGCTCACATCCAAACCTTTAGCCACCCGCGCTTCCAAACCGCGAATGTAAGCCCAGAAGGTTTCGACGTAGCTGTCAACCGAGAACAGCAAAGTCACGTTAACGTTAATGCCTTCGCTGATGACTCGCTCAACTGCGGGCAAACCTTCAGCGGTTCCCGGAATCTTAATCATCACGTTTTCTTTGCCGAGGGCTTGGTAATAGCGCATGGCTTCGCTAATCGTGCTTTCTGTATCGTTGGCGATCGTCGGTGGCACTTCAATGCTTATGTAGCCGTCCAAACCCTTCGACTCTGCGTAAACTGGGGCGAAGATGTCGCAAGCGTTGCGGATATCTTCAAATACCAGAGATTCGTAAATCTCCATTACAGATTTACCTGCCCGGATGCCCGCTTCGATATCCGCGTCGTAAATCACATTACCCGCGATCGCTTTCTCAAAAATAGCCGGATTAGATGTAATCCCTCGCAGTCCCCTACTTTCAATCATCTGTTTGAGTTCGCCGGACTCGATCAGATCGCGAGTCAAATTGTCCATCCAGATACTTTGGCCAATTTCTTTGATTTCTAACAGGTGATTCGTTGACGTTGCTGTCATTACTGTAACTCCTACAATTTGATAGCTGTTAATTGGGACTTGGAAATTGGGAATTGAAAAGTCAAAATTGGCAATGGGGAATTGGTAATTGGGAGTCGAAAGTTATAAGTTAAAACCCTCTTCCTTCTTCCCTCTTCCTTCCTTCCTTCCTTCTTTCTTCTTTCTTCTTCCTTGTTCCTTCTTCCTTACATCCGTTACATCCGTTACATCCGTTGCATAATCCGTTGCCGAACTTCCTTCACTGTTGGACTGTTCTAGGATTGCGCGATCGATCTTGAATAAAAGACTCCACCATCGCTACATTTTCTTTACTGCCGATAATCAAGGGTGATCGCTCGTGCAGTTTGGTCGGCACAACGTCTAAGATGTCTTGAATGCCCGTACTGGCGCGCCCGCCGGCTTGCTCCATCAAAAACGCCAAAGGAGCCGATTCGTAGAGCAAACGCAATTTGCCCTCGGGGTTTTTCACCGTTCCGGGGTACAAAAAGACGCCTCCCTGGAATAAAATCCGGTGGAAATCTCCCACCAAAGCCCCGCCGTACCGGGCGCTGTAGCCTTCGCTGCGGTGTACATAGCGAATGTAGTCTCTCAAAGATTCCTCCCACTGCCAGAAGTTGCCTTCATTAACGCTGTAAATCGGGCCGCGATCAGGAACCTTAATGTTTTCGTTAGCTAGAATAAACTCGCCCAAACTGGGATCGAGGGTAAAGGAATGAACACCCTGACCGATCGAATAAACCAGCATGGTACTAGGGCCGTAGAGTACGTAGCCGGCCGCTATTTGTTTGTGTCCATGTTGCAGCAAGTCGGAAGCAGAACCGTCTTCATCGTCCCCCTCTTGCTTGCGGATGCTGAATATGGAGCCTACATTGAGATTGATGTCAAGATTGGAAGAACCGTCTATGGGGTCGTAGAGCAGACTGTAACGCCCGATCGGACAATTTTCGGGAATGTAGTAGGGTTTTTCCATTTCCTCCGAAGCCAAGCGGCAGACAAGTCCGCTTTGCTGGAATACCGAGATAAACACTTCATTGGCATAGATATCCATCTTTTTGACAGATTCTCCCTGCACGTTCGTAGCCCCTGTAAACCCCAAGGCATCTGCCATTAATCCGGCTCTGCTGAGCCGCCTCGCGATCAGCTTTGCCGCCAGCCCGATGCGATTCATCAGCGCGCTGAGATCCTGAGCATCTGCTGAAAAGCTGTGGAGTTGCTGGAGTACGTGACGGGATAGGGTTGTGCAATCGCGGTCTAAGGCTTGCACCTGATCCATCGGGCCCAGTCGGGCTTCCCCTGTCGGCGCGTTTACCATGATTTTGATGTCCTCCCTGTCTTGCTGCTCTGGATTTGGGTTCGATGGAGTCCTTGACTCTTGCTCCTGAATCGGCTAAAAGACCGATCGTCCCCCAACTTCTATCTTAGGAAGGGTTTTGCCAAAGGGCGTCGAACTTTAGGTGAATTTTAGATCCGCATCGAAAATTGAGGAGTTCGAGCGGCTGTTGAGTCGGGAATTGTATTCAAAATCACTAATTTTTTTGATTAACCGCAGAGGACGCAGAGGGCGCTGAGAGAGAAAGTGGCGATAGATAAGCCTACGAACGTTGGCTAGCATCTCAAAAAGACCGACAACTTCCTTTGCGCGAAGAAGATGTAGAACCTATTGTTAATTTGCCGGAATTGCTTGCAGGCATTTACGATCGCGCCGGCTATGATTATCGGCTCGATTACGATCAATATCCCGTACGTAAATTTTCGCCAAAGGTGATATGACACTCCAAAATTCTGGGTAAGCTCTCCATAGAAATACGGTAATTGAAATTTAAGCAAATATACAGAGTCCGTCATTGACTTTTCTATTGACTTGTTTGAAATATACTCAAACACTCAATTTACCTTGCATAAATTTTTCAAAATTTGGGTTTTTAAAACCGAAATACAAAATGTTTGTTGATACTCATCAACCCAGGATAATGCTATGGATATTGTCGAACAAATTCCCCATAACTTAGTCAAACACTATCAAATTAAAAAGCTACTCGGAGAAGGCGGTAGTAGCACAAATTATGAAGCCTTTGACCTCCAAACACACCAGCGAGTCGCACTCAAAGCTTTGTCTTTACAGAAGATGAATGACTGGAAAGTCCTGGAACTCTTTGAACGAGAAGCCAATGTTTTATCAAAATTGAATCATCCGGGAATTCCGCGTTATTTGGATTATTTTTATGTCGATACTCCCGATAACCGTTGTTTTTATATAGTACAAGAACTGGCCCAAGGGCAATCTCTAGCCAGTTTAGTCGAAAATGGCTGGCACGCTAGTGAGTCCGAAATTCAACGCATTGCCACACAAATTTTGAATATTTTGGTTTATCTCCATTCACAGAAACCACCTGTTATCCACCGGGATATTAAACCAGAGAATATAGTTTTCAAATCGCCGATCGATTCCCACAAAGAAAAAGACTGGGCAGTCTGCTTAGTAGATTTTGGAGCAGTGCAAAACACTTATTACAATACTTTACTGCGAGGAAGTACCGTAGTTGGAACCTATGGTTATATGGCTCCAGAACAATGTCTCGGACAAGCCGTACCTGCAACAGATTTATATGGTTTAGGAGCGACATTGTTGTATTTACTAACCCACCGTTCCCCCGCCGAATTACCAACAAATATACTAGAGAAAGATTTTCGCTCTCAAATTCAGATTTCTTCAGCATTTGCCGATTGGTTAGAAAAAGCGATCGCGCCAGATTTAGAAAACCGCTTTGAATCGGCACAAGAAGCGCTTGAATCTCTTCGCAATCCTCGAAGAGTTAACGTTAAATCCAATCCGACGCAATGGAAAAAGCGCCTCAAAATAGGAATTGCTGCTATTGCTACTGTTGCTGTTTTTAATCACTTTAAATATCCCATACTCAACCGGATTGGATTTACACCCGATGCAGTTGTCGAGGCTGCCAGCCAGGGAGATACTAACACTATTAGGCATTATCTGGATCTTGGTATTAGTGCCAATAGCAGGATAGGCAGTCAGAATTTACTACACTTTGCTGGCTCAAAAGAGGTGGCAGAATTGTTAATTGCCAAAGGTGCAGATGTCAACGCTAAGGGTACACATGGCGGTACCCCATTACACATCGCTGCTATGTTCGATCACATAAAAGTGGCACAGACGCTAATTGCTAAAGGTGCAGATATTAACGCCCGGACAGGAAGTCAATATTTTAATAGAACTCCTCTGTTCTTTGCCCGATCGCCTGAAATGGCCAAGTTGCTGATTGCTAAAGGTGCGGATGTCAATGCCAAAAACAAAAATGGCTTGACTCCTCTACATACGGCGCGATCGAAGGCAATAGCAAAGATACTACTCGCCGCAGGCGCAAAAATTAACATCAAAGAAGACAATGCCCGAAATGGCAAGAGTACAGCTTTATTACATAATGCAGCCAAAATAGGTTTTAAGGAGTTGGTACAACAGCTAATTAAAGACGGTGCAAATGTGGCGATTCTGGATAGTGAAAAAAGAACTCCCCTGCATCTTGCTGTCGATCGAGGCTATCAAGATATCGCTGAACTGCTAATTGCTAATGGCGCAAGGGTTAACGCTAGAAATGCGAACGGTCAAACTCCATTGTATCGAGCGATCGCGATCGGACACAATGAGATTGCTGCACTGCTAATTAACAACGGTACAGATGTCAATAATATAGATCGATCTGGCACAACTCCACTGCACAAAACCGCACATTATGGCACTGTAGAAATCTTAAAATTGCTGATTGCTAAAGGTGCAGAAATTAATATCCAGGATAATCAAAGAAAAACTCCACTGGATATCGCCGTAGACCTGAAACTTCAGGATGCAGTGGCGCTGCTAATTAGTAAAAACCCAGTTGTTAATAGTGAAGACAAAGAAGGCAGAACTTTACTGCATATCGCTGTCGATTTCAAACTTGAGGATGTAGCCAAACAACTCATTGCCAAAGGTGCATTCGTTAATACCAAAAATAACTTGCTTCAAACTCCCCTGCATCTTGCTGTTGCTCAAGGCTCTCAAGATATCGCTAAACTGCTAATTGCTAATGGCGCAAGGGTTAACGTTAGAAATGAGAACGGTCAAACTCCGTTGTATCAAGCGATCGCGATCGGACACAATGATATTGCTGCACTGCTAATTAAAAACGGTGCAGATGTTAATAATAGAGATAAGTGTGACACAACTCCCCTGCACAAAGCCGCACATTATGGCACTGTAGAAATCTTAAAATTACTAATTGCGAAAGGTGCAACAATCAACGCTACAAACTGCTATGGCGACACGCCCCTAAAGATAGCAGAAACCAACTGGAACCCCGACGGAGAAGCAGCAGCCAAAATACTCATATCTCGCGGTGCAACCTACTAATCATCCACAATCAACTCAGGCACAAAAATATGAAAACACTACAACAATCGGAAAAAATCATTGCTGAAAGATATCGCATAATCGGTAAATTAGGACAGGGTGGAGTTGGGATTACCTATGCTGCTGTAGATTTAAACAGCAATCAAAAAGTTGCACTCAAAGCTTTATCCCTGCGTGTAAGAACTGAATGGAAGAAAGTCGAGTTATTTGAACGAGAAGCCAAAACTTTATCGGGATTGAATCATCCGGGAATTCCTCGCTACATTGACTACTTTCAAGTTGATACTTCCCAAGATCGTTGTTTTTATATCGCCCAACAACTCGCACCTGGAAAATCTCTCGCACAATTGATAGAAAATGGCTGGAAACCAAATGAATCGCAAGTTCGTCATATCGCCGATAAAGTGCTAGAAATTCTAGTTTATCTGCAATCGCTGTTACCTGCTACTATCCACCGAGATATCAAACCTCAAAATATAATTCTGCAAAAAAACGGGCGAGTCTTCCTAGTTGATTTTGGTGCAGTTCAAAATACTTACCATCATACCGTTACAGGAGGCAGTACCGTTGTCGGAACCTACGGTTACATGGCACCTTAACAATTCAGAGGAAAAGCTGTATTATCAACAGATTTGTATGGATTAGGAACAACGCTGCTTTTCCTGTTAACCCAGAAATTTCCATCGGATTTACCCAGACAAAAGCTGAAGGTAAAATTCCGCGATCGCGTCTCTATTTCTCCCGAGTTTGCCGACTGGTTAGAGAAGATAATTGAACCCGCAAGTGAAGATCGATTTCACTCAGCAAAAGATGCTTTATCAGCGTTGCGAGGTGAACAGCCAAGCGGGATTAATCCCGAAAAAATGTTTAAGCGATCGCCCCAATCCCGAATTACTTTAATTGACGCTAAACGGTGGTTATTCATCAATATATACCCCGATCGCTTCCCTAGCAAACTCAAAGGGTTTTTCCGGTTCATTCATTTGAGTTGTAAAGTTTTACTTCTCTTCTCTTTGATTCTGGGCGTTTTTGATTTAATCCTATGGTTAATTGTCACACCGTGGTACACGACATTTAGCTTGTTTAAATACACTTTAGCAGACTCGCTAGGTAAATTATTTCACCTATTTGTATTTATATCGATCGAACCTGTAATAATATTTACCGTATTTTATGCTTTGATGTACTTGTGTTGGATTTCTTATTGTTTATTGAGCAGACCAATTCAAATCAGCCCTCAAGATATCCAGCGGGTAAAGTTGAGCGTAATTCATCTGCCATTGCTCAAAAAATCGATTAGTTTTTGCCTGATTCGCACCAAGTCGCGTAACTATTGTTTTGGCTTATTTTTGCCGCAAGCTGAGAAAGAATGGTTGGTAGGGGAATTAAATGATTGTTTAAGTAAACTAAAATAAATCATTGTTGTCATCCACAGATTTGATGAAAAACCCGTTTTTTTTTCGGAGTGCGTGGGTTAAGTAAATGCGGAAGTATAGAAGATTTTATGTACTAATTTAGGCAATAATAATAATCAAAAAATCCTGGCTCTGGCATGAGAGTAAAACTATAAATAATTTCGATATTTATGAAATAGGACTGCAAAAGGGGAAGGCGATCGCACTTGTTGAATACGTAGCTAAAAAGATTAGTTGAGAGTAGCGATCCTGACGGGTGACAACCCCGTCAAAAGCTTGATAAAATCAAGGACATAGCCCTCATACCCCTCTGAAAAAAGGGTAGCTTATTTCGCCTCATCCTCATTAATTCTGCAATAATATCTTGACAAAACTCCATTCCAACTACCCAAGATTGACCATATAGCCCAATCCAAAAGCTACTGTGTCGGCGCTGGGAACGTTGAGGTTCTGTGAGGCGACTAACATACTTTTGAATTCCCTGGTGCTTGATTTTTTGACCTTGCAGGATAGCAGAACTGTAAGCGAGAGCAATGAGGAGAATTAATTTTTGTAACCGTTCATTATTAGCATGACTATTCTCGCTCGTTGTAACCACCTGTCTTACAATCTTTGAACATGGCTTCTATACCCATACGACTTTTGAAAGCAGAAATTGCTGTATTATGGGTTTCTAAGTTAGTGAGAAGATACCAACCTTCATCCTCCACCTTGCCCTGATATTTACGACGCCAATAACCAGCTACATTAAACAAGCCAAATCCTTTTTGTTTAGTGACTTTAATACCCGTGAGAAAAAAGCGACTTCCGGGTAACAATCCCAGCTCGGACAAATGAGTATATTCGGCAAATTCTTGCTGAATATAGCGTTCCTGTTTCACCCTAAAAACGAACTTCACGTCTTGCTCACACAGCCAGCTCCCTAGTTTGACGCTGCCAAATTCAGGCGTCTCCTAAAATGATAATTTTGTAATCCTTTAAAAGCTCTAAAATCGGTGTAATTAGAGTTTGCGGCTCGGCAATATTACTGCTTCCTCTCTTATCCAAGAGTTGCCAGTATAAGGGGATAGCTCGCTTGTCCCAAATCAGACTAATTACAAAAAGGTTTTTGGCTCGCCCGACAAGTGGGATCGATAGCGAGTTTTAATAATTTATGATTTTTAAATTTCTGCTTCAATATTTCTTGAACGATAGGGAACCACAGGCGTTCTATTTGGAGGCAATCCAATTTGAGAAATCGTTGTAGGCTGCGCCTGCGGCTTTCAAATTGAATCGGATAAGGCATCAAAGAAGCTAGCAATTCCAGGCTTACTTGTTTATGGCAAGCAAGTAGATATACCAAAATCTTTAAAGTCAGATATTCGGTGACTTTTAGCTGTTGTTGTAGGTAGATTTGGTAAAATGAAGGAAGCATATTTAATAGATGGGGATTTTTCACAATCACGACCCCATCTTTTTTTACCACAAAAGCTCCAAAAGCTCTACAGATAATGCTTTCGGCGGGGTTGTCACCCCGTCAGGTAGCGATCGCCTTTTCGATTGGTTATGCTTGACTCAGGGCGATCGTTTCTGCCAGTTTACTGCTCAACAAAAATAAAGATGTTTGTGGTTAAATATCGTATAAAGACAAGAAATATCTCGCCCTGACTGAGGTAGTGTCGTTAAGCTCCTGTATCTCCTCTCCTAAAGGTTCCATTAATGAGTATTTCGCCTAGAAATAAAAAAATTATCCTGTTTTTGGCAGCCAACCCCAAAAATACCACCCCTGTGGACTTACAGAAAGAGGCGAAGGAAGTTGCAGAGGGGTTGCAACGCTCTAAAAAAGCCGACAAGTTCCAACTTGAGCAACAGTGGGCGGTGACACCCAGAGAAATGCAGCGAGCCATATTAGATTATAAACCAGAGATTGTGCATTTCTCTGGGCATGGTGCAGGAGAAGGCGGTTTAGCCTTGGAAGATGGGGCGGGACAAATTAAGCTGGTCAATACCAAAGCTTTGGCAGCTTTATTTGAGGCGTTTAATGAGTACGTGGAGTGCGTAATACTCAACGCTTGCTATTCAGAAGTGCAAGCGGCTGCGATCGCACGTCACATTCCCTATGTGATCGGCATGAAGCAAGCGGTGGGAGATAGCGCCGCACGAGAATTTGCTGTAGGTTTTTACGATACGTTGGCGGCGGGGGAATCGATCGAATTTGCCTATAAATTGGGTTGCGTTAGCATCAGCATGGCTGGTATTCCAGAAGAGCTGACTCCGGTATTAAAGAAAAAGTCGGATTTTTCTGAGTTGGGTGCAGCAGGGCGATCGGGCGATGCTTCTGTTAGCGATATCGTTGAGGAGTCGTCGCCTGTGGTGGAAAATCCGCGATCTAGCGCCGTATCTCCCGTTTCGAGTTCCAACTTAGACAACCCAGAAGGTTCTGTTAGTTTAGATTCACCCCTATATATTGATCGGCATCCCATTGAATCTGACTGCTACCAAACTATTGTTAAGCCCGGAGCTTTAATCCGAATCAAAGCCCCCCGGCACATGGGAAAAACTTCCTTAGTGCAGCGAATTTTATACAACGCCAAGGAACAGGGTTATCAAACGGCTTATTTAAACTTTCAATGGGCTGATGGCAGTTTTCTCACCAATCTTGATGAGTTGTTGCAGTGGTTTTGTGGTGAGATTACCAATGAATTAAATTTAGAAGATAGGTTAGGAGAATATTGGAAAGGCGTTCTCGGCAGTAAAAATAAAAGCACGAAGTATTTCCAACGCTATCTACTATCTAACAGCGATCGGCCTGTTGTTTTAGGGTTAGATGAAGTCGATCGCATTTTTGAGCATTCCGAAATAGCCACCGACTTCTTTGGATTATTACGAGCTTGGCACGAACGGGGAAAAAATGAGGAAATTTGGAAAAAGCTGAGGTTGGTTATTTCTCACTCTCAAGAAGTTTATATTCCTCTCAATATTAATCAGTCGCCATTTAACGTGGGATTGCCCATAGAATTACCTGAACTCAATCAGAAACAGGTAACAGATTTAGTGAATCGACACCAATTAAATTGGTCAAATCAAGAGATTTGTGACCTGATGGAAATGGTGGGCGGTCATCCTTATTTAGTGCGAGTTGCTCTCTACCAAATTGCCAGAGGGAGAATTAGCTTAGATAGCTTGCTAAAAGTTGCTCCTACTGAAGAAGGCCCTTACTACGATCATTTACGACGGCATTTAGTTAACTTGGAACAAGATGCAGAACTAGCAGCAACAATTAGACAAGTAATTAACAGCGAACAACCTGTAGAAATTAATACCGGAGAGGCTTTTAAATTGCGAAGCATGGGGTTGATCAAATTTCAGGGAAATGCTGTCATGCCATTGTGTGGTTTGTATCGTCAATATTTTAGCCATCGCCTAGCTTTTCCCCAACCAAATATGACTGCTGTGCAACAATCTAATAACCCATTAAGCTTGAGCGTAGAGAGTAATTTAGCAGCTATTATTTTTTCCGATGTAGTTAATTCCACCGCTTTATCAGTGGCCAACCAAAAGCTGACACTAGAATTAGTGAATCGAGATTTCAATATCATCCGAGACATCTGCGCTAAACATCAAGGCAAAGTCCTTAAAGAAATGGGCGATGGTTTATTAATTTTCTTTCCAGAAAGTGCCGTAAAAGCAGTAGCCTGTGCGCTAGAAATACAGCGAAGTCTCGCCGAAGCTGCTACAACCTTACCTGCGAGTCATGTCCTGCAACACCGGATTGGTATTCACTTGGGGGAAATCTTCTTTCTTAATAATGATATCAGGGGGGCTGGTGTAAATTTAGCGGCTCGTTTAGAAGGGAAAGCAGAGCCAGGAGGAATCTGTATTTCTGAAACAGTTTATCAAGTCGTTAAAACCCACTCACCTTTAAATGTGATTGACTTAGGTATGCAACAGTTAAAGGGAATTACTGAACCTGTACGGCTGTACAAATTGATTCCTTGATTCTCTGATTTTCCACCTATAAATTAACAATGACCTATGAAGGATTATCAATATCAAGTTGGGGGTAGCCTGCCTGCCAACGCCCCAACTTATGTCACTAGAAAGGCGGATGAAGAACTTTATCAAGCTTTAAAAGCTGGAGAATTTTGCTATGTTCTTAATTCCAGACAAATGGGAAAATCATCCCTGCGAGTGCGGACAATGCAGCGGTTACAAGCAGAGGGAATTGCCTGTAGTAGCATTGATATCACAGAAATTGGCACCTCAGACATCACGCCAGAAGAGTGGTATGCAGGCGTGATTGATAGCATCGTCAGCCGATTAGATTTGTATGACGTTTTTGATTTAGATGAATGGTGGGAGCAGAACAGCTTACTATCGAATGTTAAACGATTCAGTAAATTTTTTGAAGAAGTATTACTCAAGATAATTTCAGAAAATATAGTAATTTTTGTCGATGAATCGGACAGTTTACTCAGCTTAAATTTTAAAATAGAAGATTTTTTTGCTGTGATTCGTGATTGCTATAATAATCGAGCTGATAAACCCGACTATCGTCGATTAACATTTACAATGTTGGGGGTAGCTACTCCCTCAGATTTAATTCAAGACAAGCGACGCACTCCGTTTAATATTGGTCGAGGGATAGAGTTAACGGGGTTTAAATTAGCAGAAGCCCAACCTTTGGCAGTGGGGTTAGAAACTCAAGCGGAAAATTCTAAAGCTGTGTTAGAAGCAGTATTATATTGGACGGGCGGACAGCCATTTTTAACACAAAAGCTTTGTAAACTAATGCTCGGTAGTGCAAATCATACACCCATTTCAAATCCCGCTGAGTGGGTAGAAAGTTTAGTCCAAGAAAAGGTGATTGATAATTGGGAAGCACAGGATGAACCAGAACATTTAAAAACGATTAGAGGACGCATTTTACGCAGCGAGCAACGGGCAAGTAGGTTATTGGGACTATATCAGCAAATTTTGCAGCACAATGAAATAGCTACTGATGATAGTCCCGAACAAATGGAACTACGATTAACTGGGTTGGTGGTTAAGCAGTCTAGCAAACTTCAAGTTTATAACCGGATTTATCAATCGGTTTTTAACCTGGATTGGGTGGAAAAACAATTAGCGGAACTCCGCCCTTACAGCGAAAGTTTTAAAGCTTGGATAGAGGCTAATTTCCAGGATGAATCGCGACTGTTGCGAGGTCAAGCCTTGCAAGATGCTCAAAGTTGGGCAGCCGATAAAAGTTTGAGCGATTTGGATTATCAGTTTTTAAATGCCAGTCGGGAAGTCCAACAACGGGAAGTTGAACGAGAGTTAGAAGCACAAAAACAAGCGAATCAAATTTTGACTCAAGCGAATCAGACGCTAATTAAAGCACAGCAATTGGCCACATATAAAATCACTCAAGCTCAGAATTTAGCAAATGTCATCCAGGAAACTGCTTTTTCTAATGAATCATTTCGTTCAGGACAGACATTCCAAGCACTTTTGGAAGCATTAAAGGCAGGACAAGCATTCAAACAACTAGATTCTTCAGCCGAGACGACAAAACATATTAGAGGACGAGTGATAGCTGCGCTGCAACAAGCAGTGTCCGCAGTAAAAGAGCGCAATCATTTGGAAGGGCATAGCAATTCTGTAAATAGCGTCGCCTTTAGTCCAGATGGCAAGACATTGGCTTCTGCAAGCAGTGACAACACCATCAAACTGTGGCACCTGGAAAGCCAAAAACCCCTCGCTACCCTCACCGGGCATAGCAATTCTGTAAATAGCGTCGCCTTTAGTCCAGATGGCAAGACCTTGGCTTCTGCAAGCAGTGACAACACCATCAAACTGTGGAATCTGCAAACCCAAAAACCCATCGCTACCCTCACCGGGCATAGCAATTCTGTCTGGAGTATCGCCTTGAGTCCAGATGGCAAGACATTGGCTTCTGCAAGCAGTGACAACACCATCAAACTGTGGAATCTCGAAAGCCAAAAACCCATCGCTACCCTCGCCGGGCATAGCAATTCTGTAAATAGCGTCGCCTTTAGTCCAGATGGCAAGACCTTGGCTTCTGCAAGCAGCGATAAGACGATTAAACTGTGGCACCTGGAAAGCCAAAAATCCATCGCTACCCACACCGGGCATAGCAATCCGGTGTGGAGCGTCGCCTTTAGTCAAGATGGCAAGACATTGGCTTCTGCAAGCCGTGACAACACCATCAAACTGTGGCACTTGGAAAGCCAAAAATCCATCGCTACCCTCACCGGGCATAGCAATGAGGTCTTGAGCGTCGCCTTTAGTCGAGATGGCAAGACATTGGCTTCTGCAAGCAGTGACAACACCATCAAACTGTGGAACCTGCAAAGCCAAAAACCCATCGCTACCCTCACCGGGCATATCAATGAGGTAAATAGAGTCGCCTTGAGTCCAGATGGCAAGACATTGGCTTCTGCAAGCCGTGACAACACCATCAAACTGTGGCATCTGGAAAGCCAAAAACCCACCGCTACCCTCACCGGGCATAGCAATCCGGTCTATAGCGTCGCCTTTAGTCCAGATGGCAAGACATTGGCTTCTGCAAGCAGTGACAACACCATCAAACTGTGGCACCTG
>NZ_JAUBPW010000168.1:0-1222 GCF_036700965.1 Microcoleus sp. Pol8_D6
CTGCCTGCTTTTTCGTCACGCTAGCCTTTTCCGCAACTGCATCAATCAGCTCACCTTTGTTCATAAGTGCGATCGCCCTTTAGTCATTAGTTATTAGTTATTAGTAACGCAAACGCAAAACCAGCACCCGACGGCGATGCTGGTCGCTGAAACTATGAAACTGTTTCTCCTAAGAGGCAAAGTATCTCCTGTTCTATTTGTTTCATTTTCTCCATCACATCCTGATGATGTTGTTGTGCTGCTTCTAGTCTCACTCGAAGCCTTTCTTCGTGAGACTCAACGTAAGCCAGATGAGATTGCTGCAATTCTCTCAACTGGCTTAGCATTTTCCCAAAACTTGCTTCTCCTCCGTTGTTAAAGCTTTTTTGGTTTCGATGTATCCCCGAGCGATATTCCGGATCAAGTCCGTCCTCGAATCCAGTCCCATCGCTTTCGCCTTCTCGTCCAGCGCTTCCCAGTCCTCTGGCTCCAAGCGAACCGTCGCGTTTATTGTTGTCTTCTTTCCCTGATTTACCATAGCTTCTAGCCATATTAAGACTCTCCTCAATTATTGCACGTGCTACTATTGACATACATTTTAGCACGTGCAATCATAACAATATAACTCTGCACGTGCAACAGCAGAGCTTACCCCTGATGTTAATGGGTGGGCGGTTCCCACCTTTTCCCCTAACCTATGTACACCCTAGAAAGTCTCCAACAGAAGAATTTAAAGGAACTCAAGGAAATCGGCTACCAGCTCAACGTGCTCCCGGAGGGCGATCGCCGGTGCCGCCAAAACTGGATCGATGCCATCGCCGGCAAACAGCCCCCGCTGCTGCAATTGCTGGAAGTTTCCCCGGTGTCGGAAGTCGAAACAGTCCAGGAGGCGATCGAAATTCAAGCCCAGGAGCCGATCGAAATTCAAGCCCAGGAGCCGATCGAATCTAAATTTGATTGCCCGACTTGCAAGGCTATCGAGAGCCTCCATATTGGTCGAGATTGCTGCATGGAAGAGTGGATCATTCAGTGCTTGCACTGTGGTTACAGCCGGCCTATGAATCCCAGCGGCGCATATCTATCCGTGCCCGATCCGGCACTGGATCTTTTCGGCATCTTTCCATTCAAAGTCGATCTTTCGCGAAAGCTAGAAGTTCAAGCCCAGGAGCCGATCGCACAAACAGCAAAAATTACACCGGGGGAAAATGATGGAAATGCCACAGAGAGCGACAGACTTACAAAT
>NZ_JAUBPW010000050.1:0-42165 GCF_036700965.1 Microcoleus sp. Pol8_D6
AATCGCATCTATCACGGGATGGGATTATATTCTATCGGCACTAAATACTGTAGCATAATTTTGGAGAATTGGTATAAGATTGTAGGGGTACAGTCCCGATCGCACAAATACCGCAGAAACGGGATTTTTATACCGTGAGTGGCACTTTACCAAAGATTTGGAAAAAACCCGGTTTCTGCCTGATTCTGGCGATAAAGAGCCGATTAACCTGGCGATCGCACGACTTTAGCTATTACGTGCGATCGACAGGTCAAACCCAAATAGGCAATTTAAATCTGAAACAGATTATCAAACAGCTTATTTCTTATGTGACCGCAGATTTAGCAATTCTTGGGGAGAAGCTAACAGTTTGACCGTAACAGAAAGGATTTTTTGGTCAGAATTGAGCAAGAACAGCCATCCGACATTAACACCAAATGCGGAAGTTTGCACCCGGCCGCTGACCTGAACTTCCACATTGCCACCTTCTAAAATTTGGCTGACACATTTCTGGGGTTCTAGCTGCATTCCTCGTGCTTCTTTTTTTAGATAAGTGGCGATCGAAATGCTGCCGATAATTGGATCTTCAAACGGCGCGTGCAGAACCCCATCATCGGCAAACAAATTAGCCGTCGCTTCAAAATCCCCCGCGTTTAAAGTTTCAAAATATTGCAGTATCCCTGGCATTGTGATGCCTGCAATCTTTATAGAGTTAGTTAAAATAGGTCGAGTTGTTGCGGTCATAAAACAAGTGATTTCAAATGAATGATTATACTGTAATCATTCTCTTTGTCGCAGCAAATCCCTCAAAAGATATAAGTAGGGGTAGGAAAATAATTCTCCGAAAAAAGGAGGAATCGGGAACCGCAGAGCGTCGATCGCAGATTTCAGAGCGATCGAGCAGAATCAATCCTAATTTCAAAAAATACAAGTGTAGCCAAGCTGTAAACCCTGATACAATCAGTCATTTTTCATCCTTCAATTCTTGAATCTAAAATTTAAAATATTAAATATAAAATGACATAAACCCAGACACCGAGCGGCATCTGGGTTTCTGGGCAAGCCTGTTTAACAGAGCCAACAAGAATATTCTATTTGCGGATCAAATTGAGCAATTCTTTAGGAGATGCCAACAAGTCGATCGCCACAAAGAAAATTTGACCTTGGGGATCGAGCAAAAACCGCCACGCGATGTTCATACCCACATTCGATCCGAACCAGGGAGTTTCTACTTTACCCGTGACTTTCACTTGTCGGTAGCCATCTTCGGCAGGTTCTGACACGCCTTGCTGGGGCATCATTTTCAGTCCGACGCACTCTTCGCGCATATAGTTGAGGATAGCTTCGCGACCAACGATCGGCTTTTGGAAAGGCGGTTGCAGGGCACCTTCTTCAGCAAATAAACCGACGGCTGGGGTGAAGTCGAAGGCGTTCATGTAGTCGATGTAGCTGAGCACAGTTTGCTCGCTAATACCCTCAATTGTGGTTTTTACCCGCTCTTCTGGAGCGGTGGGAGTGCTGCGGGGGGCAGAGCGTTTGGCGTACTCTTGGTTAAAAGCAGGGTCATAGCCCATGTTAACTACTGTGTTGCGAAGTACGGTAATTTGTTGACCCGGATCGAGTTTTTTGATGGTTTCGAGAACTTGGGTGGCTTCGGGAGACATTTGATAGCCAGCGGGGATCGGAGCGACAAGGCCCTGTTTCATCAACTGTCCCAACTCGTACCAGAAACCGAGTTTGGTATTGACGCGCAAAGAAGTGTAAATCCGGCCAATTGTTGTGTCGGCGTTGCTGGCTAGGTCAAACATGGTTTTGCTTTGAGCAGCCGGCGACATTTGCTTGATTTCGCTCAGAATGCCTTCGACAAGCGCCATGCTGGCTACTCCCGGTGCTGCTGCGGTAATGGAAACGCCCATTTCGGTGTAGGCATACCAGAGCAGTGCGAGTTGGTCTTCAACGCTGAGTTTGTAGAACGCTTCCGTGGTAGCCGGAACAACGCTAGCGATCTCGGTGTTGGAAAAAATAGATTGAGCTGATTGAATACTAACTGCCATATGTATGCTGTGGGATTCGCTGTCGGTTTTACTTGCGTACTTGAATTAGCGAATCGAATTCTCCCTAAATTAAATTATGTAACATTTTTGACCTTTTGGAGTTCAAACTTATAAATATAAAGATTGTAAAAGAATTATCAATACTGTCCCAAAATTACTCTTAAAACTACTAGACTTATAGCACAAATTGTGCTGTGGTTTCTTACGTGATGAAAAAATCAATTAATAGCGATCGCATTAAGCAAAAAGCCCTTGAGTTGGGATTTCACAAAGTGGGGATAGCATCAACAGACGCGGATTTTGATTTAGAAAAACAAAGATTGCAAGCTTGGCTGGACAAGGGTTATCAGGCGGATATGGCATGGATGGCAAACCCGAAACGGCAGGATATTCGATTAATAATGCCAGAGGTGCAGTCATTAATATGTGTCGCCATCAACTACTACACGCCCCACCAACGCCCCGAAAATCCCCTGTGCGAGGGGGGGGACGATGCAGCGGTCGAATATGCTAAAATCTCTCGCTACGGTTGGGGGCGGGATTACCATAGAATGTTGCACAAAAAACTGAAGGTTTTGGCAAATTGGGTGCGATCGCAAGGCGAGGGAATTGAAGCGCGGTATTATGCTGATACTGGGCCGATTCAGGATAAAATGTGGGCGCAGCGTGCCGGGATTGGCTGGATTGCCAAAAATGGTAATGTAATTTCGCGCGAATACGGTTCTTGGGTGTTTTTGGGCGAAATCTTGACTAATTTGGAGTTAGCGTCGGATGAGTCTCATACGGAACATTGCGGTACTTGTACTCGCTGCATTGAGGCGTGCCCGACGGGAGCAATTACTGAGCCTTTTGTGGTGAATGCCGATCAATGTATAGCCTATCACACGATCGAGAATCGAGCCGAAAAATTGCCCGACGAAATTGCATCTAATTTACAAGGTTGGGTAGCAGGTTGCGACATTTGTCAGGATGTTTGTCCTTGGAATCAGCGATTTGCTAAACCAACTGATGTGGCCGAGTTTGAGCCTTATCCTGAAAATATAGCACCGACACTTACAGAATTAGCCAACATTTCCGACGAGGAATGGAACCGCAGATTTACAGCTTCGGCGCTGCGGCGCATTAAACCGGAAATGCTGCGGCGAAATGCCAAAGCCAATCAAATTAACCCTTAAAATTTGAGATGTTCGTCAGGGTGCTTAGTGGGCACCTTACCCTATAGATAATAACCCTAGGGTATGTACGGATCGCCAATCGTCGATACATTATGCAGTAAGTCATTCCCCATCTAACATCTAAAATCTAAAATCTAAAATTGTATGATCCCCGGTTCCTTATTTGCTATTGTCCCATGACCAAAGTAATTATTTTTGATTTTGACGGTACTTTAGCAGATACAATCGATATTCTTCTGAGCATCACCAACCGTTTGTCAGTAGAATTGGGCTTTAAGTCTGCGACCAAAGAGCAAATCTCTCAACTGAGCAATTTAACTTCTTGGCAACTCCTTCAGTATTCTGGCATTTCTATCTTCAAATTCCCGCTGTTGATTAGAATGTTGAAAGCAGAGTTACGCAGCGAAATTCCCAACATTAAATTATTTCCGGGAATTAAAGAAGTTTTACTCGAGTTAAAAAAACTGGGATTTCAACTGGGCATTATCACATCTAATTCTAGAGAAAACGTCTTGGCATCGCTGGAAAAAAACGGTTTGCAAGACACTTTCGCATTTATTTATTCTGGTTCAACTTTTGGCAAACATAAAGTTATTAATAGCTGGCTAAAAAGAGAAAATATAAATGCTAAAGAAGTTGTTTATGTGGGAGATGAGATTAGAGATATAGAAGCTGCTCGAAAAACAGGAATTAAGGTAATGGCTGTAGCTTGGGGTTTTAATTCTCAGGAGGCTTTGGCTGCACACAATCCAGATTTTTTGATTAAA
The DNA here is from genome assembly GCF_036700965.1 of Microcoleus sp. Pol8_D6. Taxonomy (NCBI): domain Bacteria; kingdom Bacillati; phylum Cyanobacteriota; class Cyanophyceae; order Oscillatoriales; family Microcoleaceae; genus Microcoleus; species Microcoleus sp. Pol8_D6. Next base: position 3,976 of record NZ_JAUBPW010000050.1, read on the forward strand.
CGCCCCCAGGAATTGATAGAGATTATGAGTAATTTGCGGGAAGTGTAAACTGAAATTGCCCAAAGTAAGACTCCTCGGTTGAAATCAATTCTACACAAACTCTTGTTCCAGCAGAGAGGGGCTAAAGAATAAAACGGGTATGAAAGCCTGATTTGTTATCAGCTATAGTCCCTATTATACTCTTTAAAAGTAAAATATCTTAATCTCCTTCACCCCGTTTTAGTGCTGCTAAAACTGCTTGCTGGCTAACTGCTTGGTAGATTTTGCTAAAATGTTGCTTGAGTGCGTCAGATGCCGGCGAGAATTTACTAGCGCTTCCTTTTCCGTCGGTGGCGATGGGAATTGGGCCTAAGATATCTAATACTGTTTCGCTGCTGGGTGGGGGTACAATAACTACTAAAGATGATTCTAGCTGCTGATTGTATTCCCAAAAGCGATCGACCTTTGGTAATTTAGAATTCGCTGTGGGGGCATTTTCGCCGGAGTTGAGTTGGGAATTTTCCTCTCCTTGCGTACCGCGTCTTTGACGCAGTGCTGTCAAAATTTGCTCTTTGGTTCTCCCCCGCAATTGAAAGAGTACGAAGGGGTCTTCGCTGAAGCGATCGCCCAATAAGTAGTATACTGCACTGATGTGTTTGCAAGGGTTTTTGGGGTCAGGACAGCTACAGCGCGATCGAATATCAGATAAACTTAACGGAAATAGCGTTTTGCCCGCTGCTGCAAAGACATCTTCAATATTGTGCGGCATTTCTCCTGCTAAGAGTTTAGCTGAAAAAACTGCTCTTTGCGACATATTTTCAATCACGTAATCCCAATCTTCATCGCTCAATGTGTCGAGTCCTAAAGAAACTTGATAGGGTTTGGGATCGGTTCCTTGAACTACGGCAATTACTTCTTGGTTAGGGAATTTAATGCTGAGAACTTTACCTTCGCGTGCATATTGCCAGCCACGTTCTAACCGCTTTTTGAAGCGGTAAGTATTGATTAAATCTAACCACTGTTGGGTCCACCATTCTCTGTCAATCATAAGCCGAAGGAAGAAGGAAGAAGGAGGAAGAAAGTTTTACTTATCTAGGAGAGTCAGAAACCGGGTTTTTACGGAAAAACTGGACTCTAACCTTTAATTCTGGTAGAAAACCAGGTTTCTGTGGTCAGAGTGTGTAATTCCTCTGATTTTTGAGAACTAAAATTCTCACGAGAAACCGAATAAAATTAAACATATTATTCTTCTTCTGTTTCTATAATAGCATTGCGATCCAGAATTAGTAAATTGCGAAGTTGGTCTGTATCGAGTTCGGTGAGCCAGTTTTCGCCAGCGCTGACAACTTGTTCGGCTAAGGCTTTTTTGCTTTCGATCATATCGTGTATTTTCTCCTCTAACGTACCTGTGCAGACAAATTTGTGAACTTGCACGTTGCGAGTTTGGCCGATGCGAAATACGCGGTCAGTTGCCTGATTTTCAACTGCGGGATTCCACCATCTGTCATAGTGAAAAACGTGGGTGGCTCTGGTTAAGTTCAAACCTGTACCGCCAGCTTTTAAAGATAAAATCATAATCGGCGGGCCTTGGGGGTCGTGCTGGAAGCGATCGATCATTTCTTCCCGCTGCTGTTGCCGAATTCCTCCGTACAAGAACAAAACTTCTCGCCCTAAATGCTGTTCTAGATGCGGTTTCAGGAGTTTTCCCCATTCGGCAAATTGAGTAAAAATTAAAGCCCGATCGCCCTCAGCGAGCACCTCTTCTAACATTTCCACCAACCGCTGCAATTTCCCCGATTCCTGACTCTTAATCTCCAATTCTTTCGGCTTAGCTTCTGCTTTCACAAGAGCCGGATGGTTGCAAAGCTGCTTGAGTTTTACCAGCAAAGCCAGAATCATTCCCCGGCGCTGAATCCCTTCGGCTGATTCTAATTCAGCTATTGACTCTTCGACTATTTTCTGATATAAGACCGCCTGTTGACCCGCCAGCCCACAAAATACAGTCATTTCCTGTTTTTCGGGCAAATCTTGGATGATTTCTTTGTCAGTTTTCAGGCGGCGGAGGATGAAAGGCCGAACGAGCGATCGCAAAGTCTGCAAAGATTCTCGATCTCCGTATTTCTCGATCGGAATTGCAAATCGGCGCTGAAAGAAATTGCGCGGCCCCAAATAGCCTGGATTGAGAAACTCCAAAATTGACCACAATTCTTGCAGTCTATTTTCCACCGGAGTTCCCGTCAGCGCAATTCTAAAAGATGCCTCGATTTGCCGTACCGCTTGGGACTGCTTCGCCTCGGAATTTTTAATATTTTGCGCTTCATCTAAAACCAATCCTTGCCACTTAATGCCTTGAAATTCCTTCGCATCGCGAAACACCAGCGCGTAACTGGTAATTATTAAATCCTTTCCTTTAACTTCATTCGCAAATGCTTTGCCTTTAGCGCGCTTGTCTCCGTGGTGAACTAACACTTTAAGCGTCGGACCAAATTTCTTGACTTCGCGCTCCCAATTGCCCAATACCGATGTCGGACAAACCAGTAATGTTGGCGCTTCTAGAGAATTTTGTTCTTGTAAGTGTACGAGGAAAGCAATTAGTTCGATGGTCTTACCGAGCCCCATATCGTCCGCGAGACAAGCACCTAAACCCCAGCGTTCTAAGAATGCTAACCAGCCTGCTCCTAGCGCTTGATAAGGCCGCAATTGTCCTCGGAAACTAGCCGGAGTTGCGATCGCACTTACCGCTTGATTATCGCTCAAAGTATTCAACAATTCCTGAAGCTGACCGGTTGCCTCAAAATTCACCACAGGCAATTTCTCGATCATCTGAGTATCGCCCGACGCCAAACGCAAAGCATCCTCCAAAGAAAGAGTCATTTGCTCTTTGCGACTGGCAAAAAAAGTTTGAGCCGCTTTCACATCGGGCGCGCGCAACTCCACCCACTCGCCGTTAATTTCCACCAAAGGCGAATTCAACGCGGTCAATCTGTCAAATTCTGCCTTAGAAATGCGCTGTCCGCCGATCGTCAATTCCCACTTAAAATTTAACAGACTTTGCAATCCCACCCCACCTTTCGCCGGAGTCACTTTCGGAGTTTCCGCTTGAATGCTCAAACCCAAACGACTCGCCCAACCATCCGTCTTTGTCAAACTCGGCGGCAAAACTACGCCCAAGCCGCTATCAGCAAACCGCCAAGCTACAGACTTAATAAACTCGTACGCTTGCAGCGGATTTAATTGGCAAGATTGAGGCCGCTGTGCTTGCAAAGTCGGTTCAATTAACGGATAAAGTTTCGAGGCTAAACCCAAGCCACTAAGCAAAGTTTCTTGAGGTAATTCTATTGTCCGCCCCGCATAAGCCAAACGCTCGACAGAGTTGTTCCAAACAGTTGTCGCGTCCACCAAAAATTCGGTTTCATCTGCTGCTTGCAAGCAATAATTTAAACTCCAGTTGGCTTTACCGGGCGCTGGTGGTATGAGTTGAAAGCAAGTGCGAAATTGACTTTGTTGAGATAATTGGTTTTGCAGCGGTGCAGTCCAAGCACTAAGCTTGGTTGCCAAGTTTTCCAATGCTGCTGTTTCTACTTGAACTATCCCAGATTCCTGCTGCAAAGCTTGCAGCCAGTCGCGCACAGGAGAAACTGCTTTGATGTCTAAAGTAAAGCTACCAGCCGTTAGCGCAGCCCTCGAAGAGGATCGCACTTGACTATCTACAATACTACTCAAAAAGCCTAACACCAATTCCTCCGCCCCCATCAGCAAATCCACCGCTAAAGGCAATTGACTGGATTCTTCTTCCTTTTCCCCTCTTCCTTCTTCCTTCTTCCTTCTTCCGACGGACATCGGACTGACATCCGTTACATCCGTTACAGAATCCGTTGCCGAACTTCCTTCTTCCTTCTTCCTGACATCCGTTACATCCGTTACATCCGTTACAGAATCCGTTGCCGAACTTCCCTCTTCCTTCGATTGATATGTTCTGCAAGCCGTCGGCATTTGCTTGACAAAAGTGGCGAGGCGGAGTTTATCTGTAGAACTATCTAACAACGGTTGCCATTTGGCAATAGCAGAACCGTCCGACTGTTTCTCCAATCCAGGCAAAAATTTGCATCTTGCCAACAAATCCAAACTCCACCTAGCAATATGAGACCAAAAACGCAAATCTGAGCCAACAAAAGAGTCTGGTTCCGTGCTGTTAAGCGGTAGTGATTGCAAGAAAATAAAAGCGGCTTGAGGGTTGAGACAAAAACCCTCGACTTGCCAGGGATAAAGGTAAATATCCTCGGTTTTAGCGGGTTCCTCAAGTGCTGCGGCTGAGTGCTGCGGCATCAGATTTGTATTCGATTCTGAGATTTGGGTGGGAAGTGCGATCGCCCGAATTTCCCTTTTAATTGAGGAGTTGGGTGGGCTAATTTCTGCTGCGTTTTGAGTTTTGGGCGCTCGCCGAGTTTTTTTGCTTTTTTCCAGTAAAGTTTCGGCGGTTTCCGGTAATTGCCAATCCAGCTTTCCCGACTGCCGCAAGGAATTTAGGAAAGTCTTAAATTCCGATTCCGTCATTGCTAAGGGATGCGGTAGATTTATCCCCGATTCTATGGTGTCAATTGTTCCAATTTTTCGCCACGTTTCTCCCCAAATAAATAAGCCACTTTTTTCATTCTCTAGTACCCAACTGCCGTGTAAAATTGCCATTTTTTAAATCCTGATATTTTTATTTAAGTGGGATGTTGACTACTACATTTATATGGATTTATGAAAATTTTATTTAAAACAAACCGAGGAAAATTTAAGCCTGATAGGAATTAGGTAGATACCTGTATATTTAGGTACTTATGGCACACCTTACGGCTTATTCCCTAACTTAAATAACTAAATCCCTGTTCTTTCTTCCTTCAACGTCCCAATTCCCAAACGAAAATTCATAGTACCATCTATTTCAGGCGTTTAGCGGACGATCGACCGGAGAATCGATCCCAGACTGCAAAAAATAATTATCGAGTATAAATGCTTACAATCGAGACACAGAGAGTCGATCGCGAGGCGATTATCCCTGTCTTTTGGCGTCGGACTCTCAAACATCCTGTGGTAATGTTACGATCCCGACAGAGAAAGAATGTGGTAGATAAGGAAGCAGTGCTACATGGTAGAGATAGACAAGTCAATATCCTTCGATGGACGGGATATTAGACTGAAGATTGGTTTACTAGCGCCTCAAGCAGGCGGTGCAGTTTTGATTCAGTCGGGTGACACGGCGGTTTTGGTGACAGCGACTCGATCGCAGGGGAGAGAGGGAATTGATTTCCTGCCCCTGTTGGTGGATTACGAAGAGAGACTCTACGCTGGCGGTAAAATTCCCGGTGGATTTTTACGCCGGGAAGGGCGTCCCCCAGAAAAAGTGACTCTGACGGGTCGTTTGATCGATCGACCCCTGCGTCCGCTATTTCCAAGCTGGCTACGAGATGACATCCAAGTTGTAGCCACAACGGTTTCGATGGACGAACAAGTGCCACCGGATGTTTTGGCGGTGACGGGGGCTTCAGTAGCGATACTGCTGGCAAAAATGCCGTTTTACGGGCCGATGGCTGCGGTGCGAGTCGGTTTGGTAGGAGATGATTTCATCATCAACCCAACTTACAGCGAAATCAGAGAAGGCGAGTTGGATCTCGTGGTAGCTGGTTCTCCTGACGGAGTAATCATGGTAGAAGCTGGCGCCAACCAGTTGCCCGAACAGGATATCATCGAGGCGATCGACTTCGGCTATGAAGCAGCCTGTGACTTGATTCAAGCTCAGCGCGAAATTATGGCGGAATTGGGCATCGATTTGGTGGTAGAGGAACGGCCATCGCAAGATTCGGCCCTGGAAAACTTCATTCGCGATCGCGCCCAAGAACCCATCCGCATCATTTTGTCAAGATTTGAAAAAGACAAAACAATACGGAATGCAGCTTTGGACGAAGTTAAGGCAAATGCAGTCGAATCTGCGATCGCCGAACTCCCGGAAGAGGACCCGGTAAAAGTAGCGGCCACTGCCAACAGCAAGGCGATCGGCAACGTTTTCAAAGACGTTACCAAAAAAATGATGCGGAAGCAGATCCTCGAAGATGGCATCCGCGTAGACGGTCGCAAGCTAGACGAGGTGCGACCCGTTTCTTGTCGCGTAGGCGTGCTGCCGTCGCGAGTACACGGCTGTGCGTTGTTTAATCGGGGGTTAACCCAAGTCTTGTCCGCAGCTACCCTGGGAACCCCAGGCGACGCCCAAGACTTAGGAGACGACTTGCACCCGCAGCAAGACAAACGCTACCTGCATCACTACAATTTCCCGCCGTTTTCGGTAGGAGAAACCAAGCCGATGCGATCGCCCGGCCGCCGAGAAATCGGTCACGGAGCCCTCGCAGAACGCGCTTTACTGCCCGTGTTGCCATCCAAAGAAGATTTCCCCTACGTGATTCGCGTAGTTTCCGAAATCCTTTCTTCCGACGGTTCCACCTCAATGGGTTCAGTTTGCGCCTCAACGCTAGCATTAATGGATGCAGGCGTTCCCCTTTCCCAACCCGTCAGCGGCGCGGCAATGGGCTTAATTAAAGAAGGCGATGAAGTCCGAATTTTGACTGACATTCAGGCAATTGAAGACTTTTTAGGCGACATGGACTTCAAAGTAGCCGGTACCGACACCGGCATTACTGCTTTGCAGATGGACATGAAAATCAAAGGTTTGCCCTTAGATGTGATTGCTACCGCCATCCGCCAAGCAAAACCAGCCAGACTGCACATTTTAGAAAGAATGCTGGCAACCATCGACACTCCCCGCAAGGAAATGTCGCCGTTTGCACCGCGTTTGCTAACCCTGAAAATCGATCCAGAATTTATTGGTTTGGTAATTGGGCCTGGTGGCAAAACGATCAAAGCCATCACCGAAGAAACCGGTGTCAAAATAGACATCGAAGACGACGGAACCGTGACAATTGCTGGCAACGACAGCGAAAAAGCTCAGCGGGCTTACAACATTGTCCAAGGCATGACGCGCAAGTTGAATGCAGGAGACGTGTATGTCGGCCGCGTAACTCGAATTATTCCGATCGGCGCTTTTGTGGAAATTTTGCCCGGAAAAGAAGGAATGATTCACATTTCGCAGTTAGCGGACTACCGCGTTGGAAAAGTGGAAGACGAGTTAGCTGTGAACGATGAAGTGATTGTCAAAGTGCGAGAAATTGACAATAAAGGTCGAATTAATTTGACCCGCTTGAATATTCATCCCGACGAAGCGGTAGCCGCCCGCGAAGCGCTGAATAAATAGTTTACGGTTGGTAATTGGTAATTACTTGTAGAGTAATTGCTAATTGCTAGTTGCTAACTCGTGATTAGTAATTGCTAATTGCTAATTGAGATTAAATCTGATTGTTTCAGATTGATTTGGGAGTAGGTGCGCGACAGCGACAGATCGACAAAAGTGCGATCGGCTGTGGAAGTTAATAAAGTCGCGCACTTTACCCTCGGCGGTTGAAACCGCAACCACATAATTGATCGCAACTGTGATTCAAGAGTGACAATCTTCTATGTCCCCGTTATAGCCGCAGGATATCTTCTATGACAGGGGCAGCTCTATTTGAAACAGAGAACCTTTCCCAACCTCGCTACTTACTGTTAGGTGTCCGCCGTGAGCTTCCACAATTTGCTGGGCGATCGCCAATCCCAATCCAGAGCCGCCTTTCTTCCGTGTTCGTACCTCATCAACTCGGTAAAATCGATCAAAAATGTGTGGCAAATCTACATCTGGAATGCCGATTCCCGTATCTTCTATTTGAATTAAAATGCGATGAGATTGAGTCAATAACCGCAGCCACACTGTTCCTTCAGGTAAGGTATATTTGCAGGCATTGGTGAGTAGATTAGTGATAGCTTGTTTTAATAAATCAGAATTGGCTTTGATGATAACTCTCTCTTCAGGCAGTTCTAAATGAAGGCTTAAATGCTGGGCAACACCCTGTATTGATGAAGTGGTGATCGTATCTTTCAACAGGTCATTTAAGTGAATTGATTGAAGCGAGTTTCGGTCTAACTGTCCTGCCTGTCGTGCTAAAAACAAGAGATCAGTCACCAACCGATTCATCGACTTAGCCGTTTCAGCAATCTTTTCCAATCGAGAGTGCTTAGGCTTGCCGGCATCGACTGGGCTGAGTAAGCCAACTTGGGCATTGCTGAGTATTGTGGCAAGCGGTGCCCTTAGTTCGTGGGAAGCATCAGATGTAAATCTTTGCATTTGGGCATAGGCGTTTTGAATGGGTTGCATTGCCAATCCGCCTAAAAACCAACCTACTAGACTAATAGCGCCCAGGGTTAAGGGCAGTGTTACCACCATCACAATCAGTAACTCTCTCAGTGTTTGCTGAGCATCCGTCAACGGCATGGCAATCTGGAGGTAGCCAATCGTGCGTCCCTTGTAGTCAACTGGAAGCGTTAATTGTCGCAGCCACTCGGGGGAAGAGTGAATGGTTTGAAACGCCGCGCTCACTTGAATCTGATCCGAGGGCTGCGCCCCATAAAACTGTTGCAGTTGTCCAGTCGCTGAATACCACCGAGCGTAAACAACTTCACTGTCAGAGGGAGGAGCATAATTCCCAAGAATCGGAACGTTACTCAGATCGATGTGTTCTTTTCCCTGTCGCAAACCAAAGTCAATATTCGCAGCCATGACTCTTGCTTTTTTGTAGAGTAGTCGATCGCTCTCTTCTAAGCGGTTAACCGCTCGCTGGTAGTAAATGATCCCTGCAAAAATGATGAGAATAGCCCCCATCGAGAGCGTAAACCAGTGGGCAAGATTGCGCCGGCTACGATTAAACATCTGGATTCAAGCGATATCCCATACCATATACGGTTTCTAGCCAACGGACAGCACCTATCATCTGCAATCGCTGCCGCAGGCGACGCACTAGGACAGTAATCGCATTACTCTCCGGTTCGCTGCCCCACTCCCACAAGGCTTGTTCAATTTGGCCACGGGAGAGTACCTGACGAGGATGGCGCATCAGATACTCTAGAAAAAGAAATTCACGAGTCGATAACTGCATACTTTGCTCCCCCCGTTCAATAGTCAGCGTTGATAGATGTAGAGTCATATCTTCAACCTGTAAAGTATCCCCTTTCCAAAGTGGCGATCGTCGTCCCAATGCCCGCACCCGTGCCAACAGTTCAAACACATCGGCAGGTTTGATGAGATAATCATCTGCTCCAGCGTCTAAACCGCTAATTTTGTCAACAATCGCATCTTTGGCAGTCAACAGCAACACTGGGGCCGTTTTTCCCAGACGGCGGTATTGCTGGCATAAGCTTAAGCCACTGATCTCAGGTAATAACCAATCCAGGATCAACAGATCATAGTCCCGCTGCGATAAAATCCACTGGGCCGTCGCCCCATCTTCTACACCATCAACAATATGTCCTGCCTCAGAGAGAGCAGCTTGAAGTGGCTCCAGTTGATCTACATCGTCTTCTACCAGGAGAATTCGCATCCGTCTAACCATTGTTTGGCAAATTTTACGTATGGTAGAGAAGAAATTTAGGAAAAGCCTCCATCACAGGTAAGATTTATACCAATCTGTTGCTAACTAAAATGTTGGTAGTTTCTCCAGAGTATTTCGAGCCATCTAAATCTAAAATCCAACATTCCAATGGCTTTACCTCGCTTCCTACCGCTTCTACACCGCGCTGCCTGGGAATTCTGGTTACCCCTGCCTTTGGTAGCAGCCTTATTCTGGACTACAGGTAACTTCCTCGCGGTTCAAGTTCTCAGCCGTCCTTATAACTCTGTCCACAAACTCCAGGCAGATAGACCGTTAAATCGGAGATTACCAGTAACAATCTTGACCATAAATGCAGAAATCGATCGCAGCCTGGGTGTTACCACTATTTTTGTCAACACCAGTGACTCAACTCTAAAGAAGCTGGAATACGAGTTTCCAGTAACCCAAACCCGTCAGGTCGAAGCAACGATCGCCCAAGAATTAGCAATGTCGGTTGAAAATGTCCGCAAATTGATCAGCTACCGTATTAAGAACTAAGCGGATGATCGAAAAATTGCTGCACCATTCGCGAGTGGGAAATAGATCGAGTGCCGCCGATCCTCAGCAGGGATTTAGTGCCTGTGATGAGAAGGACTAGAAATTGTGTCTTCTGTAATATCGATAGGCTCCCAGTAATTAATTGGAAAAATGTGGGGATTGTCACCTTTGAGTCACATTTGCTGTTGAGGCTAAGAGTAGACCTTGATTGTCAACCCTCTCCTAAATAGATTTTTGAGGATGAACAGTTCACGTTTCCAGCAACTCTTTTTAATTTCTGGTATCGCAGGAATTCTAATTCTTTTGAGTGGGCGTCGGATTTTTAGGCAAAACGGAAATTGGTTTACGCCTGGGTGTCGTTACAAATTCTACTCGTTGAGAAGTTAAAACTGTGAATAGATTAGAGAACACTGCACTGGTGGAACGTAACGAATCCCTAACAGGGACTCCAAAACCCTCTATTAGTCTAATTGATGCGATCGCCTTGATTGTCGGGCTAGTAATCGGCGCAGGCATTTTTGAAACCCCTGCTCTGGTCGCTGCTAATACAGGAACGGTTGGTGGTGTCATAGGAGTCTGGCTAATGGGGGGTGTTGTGTCATTGCTGGGAGCACTTTGCTACGCCGAATTGGCAACGACCTATCCCCATGTCGGCGGCAACTACTACTACCTGAAACGGGCATTTGGGCAACCGATCGCAGTTTTATTTGCCTGGGCACGCATGACTGTAATTCAGACAGGATCGATCGCACTGCTGGCATTTGTGTTTGGCGATTATGCCTCTCAGCTATTTCCACTAGGTGGCTACTCGCCTGCAATTTACGCAGCAGTCGCGATCGGCCTGCTCACAATGCTGAACATCATTGGACTGCGCCAGAGTAAAGGCCTCCAGAACTGGCTAGCAGTGATACTCGTTTTAGGCTTACTCCTGGTGATCGTGGTTGGTCTGGCATCCTCCCCTCCTCCCGTCGGGCCCCTTCCCTCCGATGCCTCTGCTACCTCTTCCTGGGGCTTAGCGCTGGTCTTCGTGCTGCTGTCCTATGGTGGTTGGAATGAAGCCGCTTACGTTTCTGCCGAAATTCACCACCCTCAGCGCAATATTGTGCGATCGTTCCTCTGGAGCATTGGCATCATTACAGGACTTTATCTGCTGATTAATCTGGCATATCTGCGGGGATTGGGTATCGCAGGCATGGCAAACTCTCAAGCCGTTGCATCAGATTTACTGCGGCGAGTGCTGGGTGAACCGGGAGCCGCGTTTGTGAGTTTACTGGTTGTGATCGCCACGCTGGGGTCGATCAACGGCAGCATCTTTACGGGGGCACGCAGCAGCTTTGCTCTGGGGCAGGATCTGTCTGCATTTCGCTGGTTGGGACGTTGGCACCCGCATCCGAGTTCACCGACAACCGCTTATTTATTGCAAGGTGCGATCGCGCTGACGCTGATTGGGCTGGGAACCTTCACCCGCAAAGGATTTGAAACAATGGTGGACTACACTGCGCCCATCTTCTGGTTTTTCTTTTTGATCAGCACCCTGTCGTTAATTGTTTTACGCATTCGAGAACCCGATCGACTCCGCCCGTTTAGCGTACCGCTTTACCCGCTCATTCCCATAGTGTTCTGCGCCATTTGTGGTTATTTGCTCTATTCGAGTGTGGTCTATACAGGCATCGGCGCGATCGCAGGGATCATCGTTGTTCTACTGGGTATTCCCTTTGCCCGTCATACTACATAGCAACTTTTTTTGGAGATTTACGATCATGCAACTCAAAACCATTAGGCAATCACTCTTTGTTGGCGTTAGCATTCTCAGTGTTGCTGCGATCGGTTGTACCGAACAACGTAACTTTGAGGCAGTGGTTCCCAGTCCCACTGCCACATCCCAAACTAATTCTGTTTCTGATCAGGCTCAAGCGACTCCTAACTCCACAACAGAAGCTCCCACTCGTCAACCCGATGTTGTTTACGTTCCAACCCCTGTACCGGTTGTGAATGAAATGCTGCGGCTGGCAAACGTGCAATCCAATGACGTGGTTTACGACTTGGGTAGTGGCGACGGTCGGATTGTGATTGCAGCCGCTCAAAAAGTTGGCGCGCGGGGCATTGGTATTGACATCAGCCCAGAACGCATTCGAGAAGCTAACGAGAACGCCAAAAAGGCTGGCGTGACCGATCGTGTCCAGTTTCGTCAGGAAGATTTATTCCAAACAGACTTCAGTGAGGCAACAGTCGTCACGCTTTACCTACTGCCAGAACTTAACGTAAAACTGCGCCCCAAATTACTCAGTGAATTAAAACCAGGTACGCGCATTGTGTCCCATGAATTTGATATGGGCGACTGGAAACCTGAGCAGGTAGTAAAAGTGGGCGAGAGAACAATCTACTACTGGGTTGTACCTGAAACTCCTCCTGCTAATTTGAAGAAGTAGTGAGACTATTGCAACTTAAGGAGTCAGACTCTAGATACTTGGCACGTCGATCGATCGACGTGCCAGGTCAGCACTCTAACTCACGTTAAATAACCGCAATACAGTCAATCTCTACTAACACATCTTTCGGCAACCGCGAAACTTCCACACAAGCGCGCGCCGGTGCAGTTTCCGCATCAAAATATTTCGCATAAACCGCATTTACGGCGGCAAAATCATTCATATCTTTGAGGAAAACGGTAGTTTTTACGACATCCAACCAAGTAGCGCCGGCTTCTGTGAGAATGGCTTCGAGATTTGCCATAACTTGTTCGGTTTGTTTTGCCACGTCGTCGGTGTAGACAATATCGTTTAGTCTAATGTCGATCGCAATTTGACCAGCTACAAACAGCATAGTGCCCGTAGCGGCGATCGCTTGATTGTAAGGGCCCACTGGTGCAGGTGCTTTGTCAGTACGAATAATTTTGCGCGTCATAGATATCACTTTTTGGGATAATTTTTCCGAAGTTTCTGGCTGGTAGATTTGTCCGTCAGAGGTTTCGGGCTGGTAGAGTTCTCCATCGGGCATTATAGCACCAGTGAAGTCTGCATTTTTAATATTCCAACCATAGCTGTTTGCATTCATCAAGTTAGCCTTCTTCAAATTGGCTCCCTCCAGATTTGCATTGCTCAAATTTGTTTCGTGCAGATTGGCTTGTTCTAGATTTGCTCCTTGCAGATTAGCTTTGTTGAGGTATGCCTTTTCCAAGTAGCACCGGCTCAAATTGGCTCCCTCCAGATTTACATTCCTCAAATCTGCCCCTTGCAGATTGGCTTGCTCTAGGTTTGATCTTTGCAGATTAGCGTTGTTGAGATGTGCGTTTTCCAAGTCGCATCGACTCAAATTTGCATCAGCTATATTCTCGTGAGACAAACCAAATTTAGGCATATTGACTTCTTGTAAATTAGCTCCTTGAAAATTAGTTTGTAGAATTTTTACGCCACGTAACTCTGCACGACCTAAGTCTGCGCTAGTCAAGTTTGCCCCAGTCAAATTTGCATCAGTCAGATTGGCAAGACTCAGGTTTGTCTCAATAAAAGAAGCTAAAGTTAGATTAGCAGAGGCTAGATTTGCTCCCCTCAAGTTTGCTTGATCTAGATTGGCATTAGTCAAATTGGCACTACTCAAGTTGGCTCCACTTAAGTCAGCACCGCTGAGGTCTGCCCAACGCAGATTTTGTGAACCATACGTTGCCTTGCTTAAATTCGCACCTTTTAAAGATGCCCTGCTGAGGTTTGCCCTGTAAAGGTTTACCTTAGTCAGGATTGCTTCACTCAATTCTGCTCTGGACAAATTGGCATCCTGTAAATCTATCCCGCTCAAGTCGGCACCTTTAAGATCTACCCCACTTAACTCTGCTTTTTGAAAGTTGCGTTGTCCTGCTGCGTATTTTTCTAAAAGTTCTTCAGCGTTCATTAATAACCTCGATCGCCCTTCCGCTACACCCCACTTTCCCAGCCTACCACCAAAACCGAAAGCGCGAGCTAAATCTGCGTCAATCCGCGTCAATCCATTTTCATCTGCGGTTAAGAAATTACCTTTTTTAACCGCAGATATAGGCAGATAAACACAGATTCACGCAGATAAATTAGAGATTATCTGCGTGAATCCGCATCTATCAATTCTTATCTGCGGTTAAGAAATTACCTTTTTCAACCGCAGAGAAACGTAGATTTACACATTACACACCAACCGGAGCACCAACAACCTCGCCTTTCAACATCCGAGAAGCAGCATCAAGCAATTGCTCCTCCAAATAAGGCTTAGTGAAATAACCTTTCGCGCCCAAACTGTAAGCCATTTGGCGGTGTCTGTCAGCACCGCGAGAAGTCAACATCGCGATCGGCAATTCACACAAAACCGCATCCTTCTGCATCCGAGAAAGTAGTTCCAAACCGTCCATTCTCGGCATTTCAATATCGCAGAAAACGATATCGCAAGGCAGACCAGATTTCATCTTTTCCCAAGCTTCCTTACCGTCGCGAGCTTCTTCCACACGATAGCCAGACTTCTCAAAAGTAATCGACAATAGCGATCGCACGGTAATCGAGTCATCCACAATGAGCACAGTCGGCTCAGTCTTCTCGAGTTCCGCCTCGGCAGCAGCCCGATCGCCCTCATCCCAAAGCGTACCGCCAGTGTCCTTCCGCAGCCTTCCAGTAGCCAAATCGATCAGCTCCAGAACATCCGCAATTGCCACGATCCGACCGTCTCCGAGCACCGTGGCCCCAGCAATCCCGATCGGCTTCGGCACCGGCCCTTCCAACGGCTTGATTACAATTTCCTGTTCCGTCGAAACCTGATCCACCTGCACCGCCAAGAAATTGCCAGCAGACCGCAGCACGATCACCGAAATCATGTCATCGTCAGTATTGAACCCGTAAACACTGCCCCGACCCAAATGGCGGCTGTAAGCCAGCAGATCCCGCAGCGGCCGGAACGGCAAGCTTTGACCCCGCCACTCAATGCAAGGTAAACCGTCCGCCCCCGTCGTCACCTGATCGCGAGGGACATCGATCATATCCTCGACCCCATCCATCGGGAAAGCAATGCGAGCTCGATCGCTAATGCAAGTCAGAGCCTTAGAAATACTCAACACCAGAGGTAAACGGATGGTAAACACAGTCCCCTTGCCGATGGTTGAATCGATCGACACAGTGCCTCGAATTTCCTGCAACGAAGTCTGCACCACATTCATACCGACCCCCCGGCCGGCGTACTCCGTCGCCTGTTCCTGAGTGCTGAAACCCGGCATAAACAGCAAATCGTAAACTTCTGAGCGAGACATCCTCTGAGCCTGAGCCGCCGTCAGCATACCCTGCTTAATCGCCTTCGCCTTCACCCTTTGCGGGTCAATTCCGGCCCCGTCATCAGAAACCGAAACCACGGTTTGGTTCCCTTGGTGGAAAGCGCGAATCGTAATCCTGCCGACTGCAGGCTTCCCAGCAGCCAGACGCACCTCCGGCGCTTCGATCCCGTGAGTAATCGCATTGTTCACCAAATGAGTCATGGGGTCATATAGTTGATCCACAATCATCTTGTCGATCAAAATATCCTTACCCTCAACCTGCAATTGAGCCTGCTTGCCGCACTTAATCGCGATTTCCCGCACCGCCCGGAACAGCCTGTCCGTCGTCTCCGCAAACGGCTTCATCCGGGCGCGAGTTAAACCTTCTTGCAGTTGAGTAGTGACTTGCCGCAGTTGGCGAGTCACCTGATCAGCCTCATCCACCAAAAACTCAATGTCCGCCGCCGACTCCCGTACCCGCACGATCAGCTCAATAATCTCCTGAGCCAAACTGTGGAAAGGAGTAAACCTGTCCATTTCCTCCGGTCTCCAAGCACTTTCCCTAGTGTGCGCCGAATCCTCAGAGCGCCAGGCCGATCGGTGTCCCTGCCGGTTTGCCAGCAAAGCAATCTCCAAAAGACTCCGCTCGTAGAAATCCTGAGTCCGCTGGCTCACATCGCTCAGCAGCGTTACCTGGTGCAGCAAATTGTCCAAAAACTGCCGCATCCGTTCTTGGTCTTGCTCCAAACTGTTGCGGTTCACAACCAGTTCCCCCATCAAATTGCTGAGGTTGTCCAGTTGCTTGACTGGCACCCGCATCGTCTGGTCGCCGAACCCGCCCGCGCGGGCATTCCGTCTGGGTCTGTTGATCGCCGACGGCCCCATATTGCCTTCCCCTTGGCGGCCGCTGTCCTTGGGATCTTCCAGAAGTTTTTCCAAATCGCCAAATTCGTCGTCGCTCTCCTCGGCAGCAGCGCGCGAAGCTTTACTGGCAGTTGTCGCCGGTGCAGAAATTTCCGGCATAGTTGCGCTCTCGCTGAGGAGTTCTTCGAGATCCGAGAAAACTTCTGTATTTACCGGACTCTGATTTGTGTTCCCAGAAGCTGCTATGACAGCTCCCGCACCCCCGGCAATTAACAGTGCTTCTAAATCGTCAAAATTGCCTTCGGCATCCTCATCACCTGATTCGCCCTCGCCAAAAAAGTCTGCCAGCGACCCCTCTTCTAACTCCGAGGAATCGGTCTGGGCCGACTCGTCCTCAGCGTCCCAAAAGCCCGTCGTCAGTTCCGAAGTCACCAGAACCTCAGCATCGATCGAATCCAACAAATCGTCAAAACCCTCCAACTCTTGGTTGTTGAGAGTAGCCCCGGTTTCCATCGCCGAGAGCAAGTCAGCATCCCCATCAAACATACCATCGAGAGATTCTGCAGGCAGTGCCTCTAAATCCACACTCGAAAAATCTGTTTCCAGGGCATCAAACAAATCATCTTCGCCCTCAAACTCCCCGGCGGCATCTGTTTCGGCTCGATCAAACAAATCCGCACTCACCTCGTCGAACAAACCATCGGCAGGTTGGGCAGACAACTCCTTCACATCCGCAGCGCCGTCATCTGGCGCCGATCCAGCATCCCCCTGCTGCACCATGCCTTCCCCAAACATATCCTCCAAGAAATCGAAAGCTGCGCCCTCATCAGATTCGACATTTGAAATTTCCGACTCAGGACGATCGTCGGACAAAGCCCCAAGTTCAACCGCTGCAGAATTTGTCAAGCCTTGGTCGGAAATATTCGCACCATTGTTCTCGAACAAACTCCCCAAGTCGCCCTCATCAACTCCCACATCCGCACTCGGCAATTCTGAATCCTCATCATTCTGCCAATCCCCACGGGCTTGCCCCGAAGCTTCTCCGTCATACTCGGTACCCGTAGGTACAGAACCGAACAGCTCAGCCAAATCTGCCGCTTCTCGGGAAGTAGCAGCTCCTTGCCGATCCCGCACAGTCTGTTCATCCTCAGAAATCGCGTCCGAGGTCATATCCCCAAACAGCGCATCTAAATCCGTATCGTCTACTTCCAGGTTGAGCGATTGCACAGACTCGTCTTCCATGCCGAAAGCATCTTCTAGCCAGTTTTCATCCGCAGAGATATCTAAATCAGAATTTGATGTCATGTTAAGAACGTTGCCCATTTCCTCATTTTGTGCGGTGCCTGCAGCTTGAGATCGATCGCCCCCGTTCTCCCCACCTTCGTCTTCTGAAGAAAGGAAATTAGAAGTAATCCCCAACAACTCGCTCAAATCCGAATCCTCGCCAAGCTCAGAGAACAACTCGAAATCATCGATTTCAGGCAGACCAACCGCTTCGGCCTCCGCTGAATCATTGCCCTCCCCTGCCGCAGGCTTCTTCGATTCTCCGTCTAAAGCCTCAGACTTCAGGGAATACTCCGAAGAGACTGCCAGCCCACCTGTTGCCTCAGATAAGCCTAAATCGCCGAACAAGTTCTCGAAATCAGCATTGTCCCTACCACCTGCAGAAGTTTGGGCAGCCACTTCGTCCAAAAGCGTACCGAGAGCATCTTCGTCAGCTTGTCCCCTGGCTGGGGTCACCGTCTCGTCTCGCCGCTCCAAACCGCGCTTACCGTTACCGGTTTTAACCTGTTTGCGAGTTAACCGCTGGCTCGAACCCGCATTTTTCTGACCGACAGCTACTGCCGAGCCCTCTGCCTCCTCTCCAAACAGCAAATCCTCCCCAAACAAACTCGTCAGGTCATCAATCGGAGGCTTCGTGTTCGTTTCGGAACTTTCCGCATCGTATTCGTCAAACAACAAATCAGTAAAATCGCCGGAATTGTCATCGTCTGACCCCAGCATTCCCGCCGATATCCCAGAAGACTGTGCATAGTCGAGGTCTTCTTCTTCTTCCCAAGCGCCGTCGAGATCCGGCGACTCGCCGTCAAACAAGTCAGCTAAAGTGTTGAGTTCTGCCGCGCCCACTTCCGGGCCGGTGCGGGTCGAGCCTCTAAAAGCACCCGTCTCTATATCCGATTCTGCGAAGGCGGAATCCGCGTCGAACTGGGACGATCGAATGCCACTGTCATCGTTGCTGTCGCCACTGTCGAGTTGGTCGAACAGCTCGTCTATACTCAGCCCCGAAATAGTCGGCAGCAACTTGTTCAATCCATCCGGGGCATCGCCCGAACCCACCAGATCCCAGGCCTCATCCTCAACAGAAACCACATTTTTCCCGGATTTACTCGGTTGAGCGAAGGCCAGCAAATCTTCAAAATCTGTTTCTGGAACCAGAACAGCCGGCTGCAGCGCCAGAAGTTTTGCACTTGGTGCGATCGACGATTCTAGACCAGAAATTACCAGTTCTTGCGCTTGTTTGATGTCTTTGATCACCGTTGGGGCTAAGGTACGGTAGGTATTGTCTGGGTTGGCGATCGCCTTGGATACAGCTTGGATCAATTCTATCCAGCAGGGCAGTTCAAATTCTTCCCCCGCCCTGAGCAAGTTCCGACAAATGTTCTTGAGTTGCCGCCTGCTTTCTGGCCCTTCGGGCTGTTTGAACTCTTGCAGGAGTTCCCGCATCCTCGCCGGCACGTCCGAGTCAAATACTAGCTGCAGCGCGCTGTCTTCTGTTGCTCTGGCATCAGGTGCGTAAACTGACCGCGAATCCTGAATACTCCTTGATGAGGCCAACGCCCCGACTCCCATCCCCGCCATCACTGGTTCGGGTACGGCCAGAGCGCTGCTCTCGTATGCATGGTATTCTCCGTGTCCAACAAGTCCCCCCAAGTGCCCATTAAGTTCTTCAAATACTGGTTCTAATTCTCGAACCATCTGTTCTCCCAATTCTTCTGTCAGTCCAAAAGGCCCCGACAGTTGCTCTAACAGCCCTTGCAATGTGTCAAAAATTCGAAGAAACAGGGACTCTAGCTGTTGGTCTACTTTAACGCTGCACTCTTTTAATACTTTAAAACTATCTTCTAGTCGGTGAGCTGTTTGCTGAATGCTGGTCAGCCCCAGCATTGCTGCTCCTCCTTTGACAGAGTGAGCGGCCCTAAATACTTCGTTGACCAGTTCTGGGTCTTCGATCGTGGTTTGCAGATTCAGCAAGCCTTGCTCGATCGTATTGAGGTGGTCTTTTGCCTCCTCAATAAAGTAGCCCATTATCCTCTGTTGTTGCTCCGGTAGCATAGTTTTATTCCTGATTTTAAGCGTTATTGTATTGGGTCTATGTTAGTAGTTCTAGAGAAGGTCTCTGTAGATCTCGCCCCTTGCCAAGAGAATAATCTGACTGTGAGATATCGCAAATGTCCTGGCTATTTTTCTTTTCGAGATGGCCTCACCTAAAAGATAGCGAATCTCCCGCACCTGTTCGGGTTTTAGTTTGCGGTTAGGGCAGATATTGCCAGGAACGAAAGGAAAGCGGTTTTTTTCTATAGCATCGCGGGAGTTATCAGCGGGAGTTCCTTCCCACAAATGGTCAGGATTGACACAACCGCGATCGTCGCAACTGTGACACGCAAAATAACCGGGTTTAACAGGCCGTCCCAGTTTGTGTTCCAGTACAAGTCTGTGAGCGTAGAAACTTTTTGTTTTACCATTAATTTTAGTACCCTTAATGGCGTAACCATCACTTCTTTTAGCCCAGGTACAAATCATGCAGCCTTTCGGCTGTATTTGGGTCCGAATACCGGGAATTATTTCTTGGCGTCGCAGTTGTTTTTGAGGTTTCGGCGCAGATGTAGTTCCGACATCTTTAATGCGTCCTTTTTTAAACCTATCTTGAGAATTTTCTAGCCTAGAACCTTCCCACAAATGGTTAGGATTAATGCAGTTGCGGACATCGCAAGTATGGCAAGCAAAGTATTCGGATATGATCGGTCGACCTAAAATATTTTCTAATACTAAACGGTGGACATTAAAAGTTTTCCATTTACCGTTAATGCGAAGTCTCTTGTTTGCATATCCACTACTAGATTTAGCGAGAGTAGAGATAATACAGCCCGTCGGCTGAATTTCACCAAAAAGGCCAGGAATTACCTCTACTGTTTGATAGTTCATCTGTGCAACTCCTACTTCCTTTAGGTGTTGAATTGGCAGCCCCGCAGCGGTTTCAAGACTGCGAGGTTGCTTTTTGTATGCCATTATTGCCACACTAATCTGATTGTAAATCAGCCTGCAAAAAAAGCATTAGACAATTGATTATTGTCTTTCTGCTGTTTCTACTCGGAATCTTTCCACCGATGTCAAAAGGTCGCGAGCAACGCCTACCAAGTTTTGCAAAGCACCGGAAACTCGCTGCGCTTCTTGGGATGTTTCCTGAGCGGTCAGCTCTACTGCTTGCATCACCGAGGCCACTGCGCGAGCTGTTTCGTTTTGCTCTACAGTGTCGGCAGTAATCGATCGCACTAACACGTCAATTCGGTTAGTTACTTGAATGATATCTTCAAGCGATCGCTTCGCCTGTTCTGCCAATCTTGTCCCCTCAATAACCTGCTGCGTTCCTTCTTCCATCGCCGTCATTACCGCGCCGGTTTCGCTTTGAATTTGCATCACGATCTGTTCGATTTCTTTCAAAGACTTAGCCGATCGGTCTGCCAATTGTCGCACCTCGTCTGCCACGATCGCGAAACCCCTGCCCGCTTCCCCAGCTCTCGCCGCCTCAATACTGGCGTTGAGGGCCAACAAATTCGTCCGGGAGGCGATCGTCGCAATTAAAGCCACAATCTTAGAAATTTCTTGAGAAGCTTCCGCCAACCGCTTGACTTTTCTCGTGGTTTCTGCTACAGTTTCTCGAATTTCTAAAATCCCGGCCACCGTCCGCTCCACAGCCTCGCCCCCTTTCAGAGCCGTTGCCGCCGCGCCCCGGGCCACTTCTTCCGCCTCTCTAGCGCTCTCTGCGACCCGTTGAATCGCATCGGTGAGGACTTGCACCGAATTCAGCGTTGCCGCCAGTTCCTCAGCTTGTCGCAGCGCGTCGGAAGACAAATCGCCCGCAAACTTGGCACTATCCGTAGCGCCTTTGCTGACCTCCCGAGCCGCCTGTTTCACCTGATGGACAATTTCGCGCAGATTTTGAATTGTCAAGTTAAACGAGTCAGCAACAGCGCCCAAAACGTCTGCGGTCACTTCTGCAGTCACCGTCAAGTCACCCCGGGCGGCTCCTTCCACGTCGTCTAGCAAGCGAATCACTTGGCGCTGCAAGTCTTCTTTTGCCTGTTCCTGCTCGTCAGACTTGCGCCTAGTATCGCTAATCGTGGTTTGGATGACCTTCGCCATGTGGTTGAATTTAGCAGCCATTTTACCAAATTCATCTTCCGAGTAAACCGTAGCGCGAGCATCCAAAGTTCCTTGAGATACGGCATCGAACTGAGCTTGCAAATTGTCCGACGACTTGCGTACCTGCTTGGCGATCAACTGGCCGATGCCCCAAGAAGTTAAAAAGCTGGTAAAGCCTGCGGCTGCGGTCATTACCCAGCCTGTTTGGCGCAGGTAAACGATCGCCTCCGGTTTGTCTTGCCGCAAAGCTTGATAGGAGGCAATGTTGGTGACGAAAGCCACAGCTACCAGAGAAACCAGTCCCGCCCCGATTGCCGTGTACAACTGTTTTGTAAACAAAGGGGCATTTTCCAAGAAAGCCAGTCCCCCCTGTTCTACTGTTACCGAAGTATCGAGCGCTTCTGTTTCGCTGGGAGAAAAACTCGGCACCGACGTATCAGCCGGCCCGTTTATGCTAAATATTTCGTCATCCCGAATTGCTGAGCCATCGCTGTTGTCAAAGTCCAGGCTGCTGCCAGTCGTTCCCATCATGCCGCTGGTCGAGTTGCCGAAATTGGTGTTACCTCTAGTCAAGATCGAACTGGTGGCATCTTCTGAGATATCAAAGTCCGGCAAATTTCCCAAATCGTCAAATTCGTCAAATTCGTCTAAAAAGTCGCTGTGTTCTTGAGCGTTCCCAGTTTTTGACGACCAGGCGCTGTTGTTCTTGTCGGACGCCCCGAAAGCTGTCGCTTGTTCGTTTTCGTCAAAAGAGAAAGAATCGCTAAAAGCGTCGTCTTCAAAAGCATCTAACTCGAAGTTGTCTCTAGAGCTAAATGCCGGGGGTTCCGAGTCGCTGTAACCGTTGCTGTTGGAGGATGCTGGCTCGACTGAATTAAATTGTCCCCGGCTCGACCTTTGACTTTGAGAGTTGGGGACAGCACCTCCCATCAACAGCGTTTCGTCTTCCGCCAGCGAATAGTTTGACGAGTAGTCCGACCCGTTATTCGGCTGTTTGTTTTGAGGTCGAGAAGACCCGAAACCCGACGAGGGCATCGCCTCGGCAAACGGGTCTTCCTCTTCGGCCCCAGGTGCGTTATGACCGTAATTTTGGCCGCTCTGGGGCGGGGCTTGGTAGTCGTAGTCGGAGTTATCGTCGAATTCGTCTGGCAAATCGAGCGCAGCAAAAGGTTCGCCAAAATTATCCGAGTGCCCGATGGGGGAGTCTAGCTGGTTCGAGTCGAAGGAATTCCCGGTTTCTGAAGAGGCAAAACTTTGACCGTTGAGCATCTGAGTCGGAGCTTCTGAAAACGAATCTCCTGAGTAAGGTGCGCTTTTCCCAGAGACTTTGCTGCTAGACAAGTCAGCAGCATCAAACCCTCCATCATCTAAGGCAAAAGGGTCTCCAAAGTCCGAGTCGGCAAACTCGTCTATGTCTAGCGAGTCGGAGTTCTCAGCATAAGCTGCCATTCCGCCACTGTCGCCACCAAATGGGTTAGAATGTGAGGCTAAATCTGGGACTGAGCCTGCGCCATCGTCGTCTTCTGCTTCCCACCCCAAGCCACTCATGCCCAAGTCTGCCAAGTCCTCGTTTTCCATTTCGTCTGGGGATTGACTTGTATAGGAAAGGGATGGGGAATTTCCTTGGAAAAGTCCCAAATCCGGGTCTTCTAACCCTTCATCAAGAGATAAGTCTGGGTAGAATTCTAATTCAGTTTCAGCAGACAAAGCCTCGAAATTTTCCGTTTGCAGCTCTCCAGATAAAAATTGGTCTGTGTAGGTAATTCCGTTGTGAGCGTGTTCCACCAAACTCGGGTCATCACTCAGGCCTAGCACAACCGTGTACTGTTCCCGCGCCACCTCATACTGTTGCAGTCCGTAGCAATAAATGTGTCCGCACAGCAGGCGAGCGCTGGGGTCTTCGGGAAAATCTTCTACTAATTGATAAACTAGGGCTGCGGCTTCTGAATAATTGCCATCCATGTAGGCCGCTTCTGCCCGTTGGTAGTCCTGCTGAAAGTTGGTACTTGTTGCCATTTGCCGCCCTCTTTGGATTTTAGATTTTAGATTTGAGATTTTTGATTTTTATCTTGAATTGAATGTTTAGATGCGCGCCTCAAGTCGTGTGACTGTTGATGGTTAGACCTCAATCGAAAATCGCAAATCGCAAATCTAAAATCGATTTCACGCTGCCCACCGCGCCGAGCGCAGAATTTTCACTTGATCTAGCAGTCGGAGCACTTTCTGAGCTTGTGCACCTAACATCCATTCTCCCCTCAGAAATGGAATCATGCCGTCTGGTGCATTGTTCTGAGAGTGCAGTTGCTCTACGTCGAGCCAGTCCATCCCCACAATTCGATCGACTGCCAGCCCCAAAATCGTGTCTTGGTCTTCCACAGCCACGATCGGGATTTCGGGTCTATCTGTATTCAGAGGTGTTTGGTCTCCCAGAAATTGGCCGAGGTCTGCCACCCAAATCACTCGTCCTCTCATATTTAGCGTACCTAAAAGCAAAGAGGAAACGTTGGGGATCGGTGTCATGCGGTCTGGGGAAGGGGATAGTACCTCTCTAATCCCTGTCGCTGGCAGTGCGAACTCGTTCCCCGAAGGAACGTAGAACCGCAGGTGCAGCTCGCCTTCGGGAGTTTCTAGTTCTTGGAATTCCGGAGCCGGATCTACGCCTAGTCCTGGTAATATAAAGTCTGGGCTACCGCTAATCATAATTCTGACACCTGCATTTCTAGCAAATTGTTGAGGTTTCCCGCCAAGAAGAACCCGATCGAAACTTCGATGGTCGAAACTTGACACAGCCAAGCTTGACACAGCCAAGGGGTGAATGGCGCGACTGCCTGAGATCCTTGGCAATAAATTTGCTCCGTCAATAATTGACTGCCATCAATAAATCCGCGCGACCTTTGCTGGCACATTAGCTCCCATCGACTACGAACAATTAATTTGAAACCCCTAAAGCTTCACTTTGTACTCCCACCGCCGTCTCAATTGGTAAAACTCTGGGTAATTTCTGCGATAAATGCTAAACCGATACTCGGATTAGCGAGGAGTTGTTGACCTGGCTGGTGTCGCAACAATCATGAACGGAGTCACTTAAGACTGACAATTGCACTCTCTGACTTTGTACAGAAATACCTAGCAATAAGTAGTTCTGTGCATCAGTTTTTCGGAGCGGCTGCAAGTGGAGAACAAGTATATTATATTTGCACTTTGAGCTTGTTAGACCCACTTGGGCCTAGAAATTGAACAGAGTTTTACCGACGCCCTTATGCCAGCGCGCGGATTTATACATTCTAGTTTATGGTGCGATCGCCAATAGTACCCCCAGCTTTCTCTTTGTGGCGGCCGAGACTCGATCTAACCGCAGGTACAAAAAAGCTCCCATCATGGCATGGGTGCGAAATTTATTTTTCTTCTAATTGGTCTTCTAGCGATCGGTCTAATAATCTTTCTGAGAGATTGACCCGAGGGTAGCCCGGACCCACATATTTTTCTACCAGCATCAATAACTCGCTTTCACCAAAAGGTTTGGTGTAAAAGTCTGTAGCTCCGGCCATGCGGGCTTTAACGCGGTCGATAAATCCGTCGATGCCCGTCAGCATAACGATCGGCGTCTGGCGGAAAGCGCTAGAACTACGCAGCATAGCGCAAATTTCGTAGCCGTCGAGTTCTGGCATGGCGATATCACACAGAATTAAATCGGGTTTGAGTGGAAACACCAAACTCAGGGCTTGGAGGGGATTGCCGATCGTAGTAGCTTCGTAACCGTGTTCATTTAAAATTGACTCGACTGTTTTGCGAATAGTATTGTCGTCGTCAATACAGACAACTCTAGGAACCTTAGTTTCTGGGGACGACCATTCTTTTTTGTTGTTGGTAGGGGCAACAGAGGGTTCGTAAAATACTTGCACCAATCCCTGCTGCACAAAGGGGTAAATCGCCTTAGCGACAGTGAGTACGTCTCGGTTGAGGTAGCGCGCCATTTGGCGGATCGAAGTGTGCCCATCGGCCCAGCGTCTGAGAGTATTAAAGGTATTGACAGGCAGCGCGACTCGCAGCTCGGAGGGGTCTGAAATCACCGGGCATTGGTTGGGCGACTGAATGTGAGGGTGAAACTGCTTCCACTGCTGCACCTGTTTGACAATCTTGGCCAGCAGGGAGCTAATTTCTAAGCTGGTCAGTTGAGGAGCCAAAGCTGGACCCATTTCAAAAGTGAAGGAACCCTGGTGGAGACTGAGCAAGTCAAATAGGGTTTCGTGGATCATGCTCTGGATGATGTTGCGCCCTTGAGCTGGGGTGAGGATGTGGTTTTCTAGCAGGGCCCATAGGTAGCCGTATTCTGGGGCATTGGTAGATGCCATATAGGGAACTTGGATTTTGTCGAGGGCGGTATCTGCTTTGTAGCGGCGCAGGTAGTCGCGCAAGCGAAACAAACTGCCCGCACTCTGGGTAGCGTAAATAATCTGACCGTTGAAGCAGAAGACATACCAGGATTGTCCTGCAAGGGAGCGCGGGGTAGGTTGAGTACCCGTGCTGCTGCTGGTGGAGGTGTAGGCCTCTACGAACAGTTCTCCGGTTCGCTGACCTAACTCAATCAATTGCAGGATGCTGCGGATGTCTATTTCACTCAAATTTCCCTGCATGCAGCTAAAGTATCCTCCTTAAAACCGTTGGCGTCTGAGCTCGGAAAGACTGTGTGCTGGCGAAAAGATTGACTTTAGTTTCCGTCAATAATTTACGCGCTGATGCCGATCTCACAATTGGGCATTGACGAAAGGGCGATACTTGCTGCCGATCCTCGGCCGCGCTACCAGTCCACAAGCTGAAACCGCGAAACTCGCGGCATTCTCTAAGTGTAGAGTTTCACCTTAGTATTCCCAAGTATTCCCACTGTTGCCTAAACTCGTAGAATCCACATTGCACGATTGCACGGGATCGTGCGACTGTGCAACGCTGGCATTCCCGACTGGTTCAAGTCTTCCATCGCCAAAGTTTTGAAGTTTTTGGCTGAGTATGCCGTCAGTTTCTCCAACGCATCTTGGCGTAGGTCAACTTCAAAATACCGAGGATTCTCTGGTTTTACCGCTGCTACCAGCAGCAAGTGCCGATCGAACCCCGATGGGGAATGTGAGGCTAGTCTGTTGGGTTGGATGAGTTGCGATCAAGGTTTTTTTTGGGTTTGCCACAGCAAAATCAGGTGCAGTCAAAATGAACCTTTGTTGGCAATTGTCAGGAAAACCCCTCACTGCCGATCAACCTTTTTGCTCGCCTGCGGCGATCGTCCTAGCCTCGCGTCATTACCTTATTCTAAGGCAGCGCGGTTCAAATCCCTAGTCCGCCGGAGCAAGGCACCAGCTTGGGGGCAGCAACGGCTTTTTTCACGATCGACCCATAACTAAAGCGTTGTAAAATCAATAGAAAGTTTTGGATCGAAACGCCAGAGGCAAGCCCTGGGCTAATGACATGGGGATTTAGACTTGGGGATCAGTCGGTAGGGACTTTTCAGTCTCGTGAAACGATTGTGTTGCTAAAACCAGGGTGGTATAATTGGCACAGAGCAATTCGCCAGAGTCAGAATAATTTTCAACCCATTGAAATATCCTAGAGGGCGAGCAACCCCGCTAACGCACTAATCCGATTCATTCGGAATAGTTAAAGGGCAAATCATTGCAGCATAGGTCACGTTCAACCTTAACAATATGAAGAACTCAGCAAATCTGCGCTTCGGGAGAAGTAAATTTTTTTGAGTGAGTAGAGGGATATTTGAATGTCTCTTTGTCGTCTTGAAGATAGGTAATAATCCCCCGGCTTTAGACGTGGGGATGTTCCAGGACTGACCACGAATTTCTTCATGGTACAAGCCCCCGGATTTATCCGTGGAATCAATCCAAAATCGAAAATCGAAAATCCTCAAGCCCCCGCATTTATTCGTGGGGTCGCCTCTAAAATCTAAAATCTAAAATCTAAAATCGATTGAGCTTTTTCAGGTTTTGCCTATGGCAGTCTCCGAAGTTTTGCTAGTCTTTAATCAAGCGGCATTGGTACTGCTCTCTCATTCCTCCAGACAACTGGCGGCAGCCGTACTTTCTGGAAGTTCTCCCGTGAGAACGTGCTATGCGTGAGTGCTAAAGAAAAGTTAGAAAAAAATGCTATCCCCCGATTGGGCAAACGACACCAAAAAGTAAGACTTAATTGGCAAAAAGTTATTCTTACTTGCCTATACTTGTTTACTTTAGGTAAGTTGACTAAAGATCACACGCAGTGTTATGTTTAGTCAAGAACCTTTGGCTTAAGGGGGATAGCCTACTTATGTTGGAATTAGCCGTCTACCCAACAGCGTAGGAAGTAAACACCACTTATCTTTTAGGCCTTTAAGTAACTTAAAGTAAGTTGGGATAGGTTTTACGAAGCAGAGGACTATTAGTGTGCTGTATCTAGCGGAAGTACAAAAACAGAGAAGCGGCTTTGGTCTCGGTGGCGGTAAGGCTGAACTGAAACTGCTAGCTTGTCAGCGGGGCGAACATAACTGGAGCGCCGTACCAGGTGATGACGCGATCCCAGTTGAGGAAGCTAATAAGTTTAACGACGGCACGCTGGTGCTGGTTGAGTTGAGCGCTAGCAAGCAAGTGCAGCGGATTCAGGAGGCGGCCCGCCAGTTGGTGAGCATTCTGCAAAATTTCTCGCGATTGCAGGACAAGTTTAAGGATAAGGAAGAGGAAATTGAACAGTGGAAGGCTTCTCTGACGTTTTCGAGTCAGGAACTCAATCGCCGGGAAATGGAAATGCAAGCCCGCGAAGAGCAGTTGGCTCAAATGGAAGAGGAGTTGGAGCGGCTGGAGGCTCAGCGTTCGGAAATTGAAAATACTCGAGATGAAGCTAACCGACTGCGAGAAGAAGTCGATCGCAGTCGTGTGGAAATTGAGACGGCTTGGGAACAGTTGCGGGGCGAGCAGCAACGGGTGGCCCAGCAGCAGTCTGAGGTTCCCCAGGGGGCAGTAGTTGATGAGCAGCAGACGCAGAGGATTCAGG
Source organism: Microcoleus sp. Pol8_D6 (assembly GCF_036700965.1). Classification (NCBI taxonomy): domain Bacteria; kingdom Bacillati; phylum Cyanobacteriota; class Cyanophyceae; order Oscillatoriales; family Microcoleaceae; genus Microcoleus; species Microcoleus sp. Pol8_D6. Next base: position 32,566 of record NZ_JAUBPW010000050.1, read on the forward strand.
AGTTGATGCAGAAGCTGGGAGGGGCAATTGCTTCGGCCCATGGGGTGCGGGAACAACTGAATCAGTCTTTTAGTGCCTTGGGCGCTCAACAGGCAATTCTGGATCAGCACTGGCAGCAATTGGAGCAAAAACAAAGCATAGCCCAACAGCAACAAGAAGAGGTCGATCGACAAAATCAGAGCCTCCAAAACCGCTGGCAAGAGTGGTACCAATCTCAAGATGCTTTGGCCGGAGCTCGGGCGGAGCTTAAAGGGCAGCAAAGTACCCTCAGCGCTAAGCAGGATCAGGCTCAGTCCGTGTCTTTGCAGGTGCGGGCTGTTGAGGATCTTTACCAGCAAGTTTCCAGGCTCGCATCTGCTTCGGGTGCTGCGGGTACGGAGCAGAAAGTAGATGTGTCAGCTTTGGAGAAGATGCCTGTTGATGAGTTACAGGGGCTGGTGCAACACCTACAACAGGATTTGGAAAAGGTGTTCCGGTTTGTTAACGATCAAGAGGAGGAGTTGACTCTGCAGCGGGAGACAATCGAGGAGCTGCAGGGGAAAATTCAAGCTGCTAGCGAGTACGATCGCATGGCTTTGGAAAATGAAATGGCAGATGAACTCGAAAGTTATCAGATGTTAAACGAAACTCTGGTGGGACAGCGCCTCCGGTTGCAGGAACGGGAAGATGTTTTGAAGCAGCATCAGGCGGTGCTGTGGCGACGGCTGGGTACTGCTAATTCTTCAAAACAAGAGCGAGGAGATATTGATTTGGGGCCGATTGTCGCACAGCTCGATACTCAGCGGCAGCAGCAAAGCCAAGAATTGCAAAGACTGGAAAACGAAATTCAGCAGGTGCGGGAATCCATATCCCACATTGAGGCAAATGTCAACCGCCAAAATGGGGAAAGTGAAGCGAAACGCTACGAACTCAAGCAGTTAGAGCAGAATTTGTTCAACCAGAAAGGTGCAGTGGCGCAACTCTGGGGCAGGGTGAATGTTTATCAAGAAATGTTGCAGCCGGTGCAGGACAATTTGACTGCGCTACGCCAAAAGCTCGAAGCGGCGGCGGGAGAACTCGATCGCGTGCAGCAGACAGGAGAGGAGCAAGATCGGGTAGTTTCCGATTTGCGGCAAGTCCTTTCGGCTTTGATCACAGCTTAAAATTTAATATCTAAAATTATCGAAGGGTGTTCGACTCGACCGATCGCTCCTCCAGGAAATGGATCGGTTTGCGATCGGTTGGGCGCTACGATTAAGCTGGTTAGTTTTTCTACGCTTTCAAAACTGGGCGCCGAGGGCAATATTTGTTGGAGTAGTTGCCGCATTGCCCGTCGCTGCAAGGCCAGCGGTGCTTCCCGCAAAATCGGGCGATTTAACTTGACGGGAAGTTGAAAATTCACCTGCGGGCTGTCTGCAATTGCAGACATTGCTCGCTGTAGCAAGTCGCTGGCTGCAAGTTCGAGATATTCTACGTCGGCGCGGAGGAGTTCGGCTGTTTGAGCTAGCGCTTGTTGGGCTTTTGGATTGAAATGAGTTTCCAAATAAGGCAATAATTCCGATCGAATGCGGTTGCGACTATATTGCAAGTCTTGATTTGTGGAATCTTCCCAAATGGGTAGTTTTTGCTCTTGACAAAATTGACCTGTTTGCGATCGAGTTATTTCGAGCAAGGGACGAACTAAATAGATTTTAGATTTTAGATTTTGGATTTTCGATTGGGAATTTTCATCCTGATTTTCCAATTTAAAATCGCCAGGTATTTGGAAATTGGGATTTTCGCCGGAATTCCCCAATCTAAAATCGGCAATCGGCCATCGAAAATCGAGCAGCGGCCGTGTCCAGGTGAGGGCGGAAAGTCCGTCGGCACCGCTGCCGCGAATCAGGTTGTAGAGGAGTGTTTCGGCGCGATCGCTGGCTGTGTGGCCTGTAACAATGTAGGGGTAGTTGTGGGCGATCGCAATTTCGGTTAAAGCTTGATATCGCCACTTTCTGGCGGCTGCTTCTGTTTTGGGGATGTCCGATGCTGTTTCCAAATAGTAGGATATTCCCCAGTTTTTAGCTAATTGTTCTACATGATTGGCCGAGGCTTGCGAGTCAGAACGCCAACGATGATCGCAGTGAACAATCGCTAGGTTCCACCCCCATTTTGGCTGCAAATCTAGCAGTAATTTAATCAAACACAGAGAATCTTGTCCGCCGGATACTGCTACTAGCAATCGCTGATTTGATGGCAATATTTTTCGGTACAGCAGCGTCCTGTGAACTTGAGCGTGCAGGTGCGTCCAATGGGAAGATTCAGCCATGAGAGCAGTTTTTCATTAAGCAAAAATAAGGAAGTTAAACAACGAGCCGTGTACGGAATTGAACCGATGGATTTTGAGCAAAGAAGGGGAAGCATCCCCCTCTCCCAATCTCTCAGTCTTTGCCTTCCTAGCTCCACATTCCTATACTTTGGGGGTCGCGGTCTGGATACCTAGAAATAGGAAAATTATTACTTATTTCTGTTGAGTCACATTGATTTAATGGCTCATCTATATCGGTTTGCTTTGAGCTATCTACGGCATAGTTTTGCAGGGTGTCTGATCTTTCGGCAGCGGCAGGAAGGGCTTTTTGCTCTTTGATTTCAGGTTCCAGCGGAATGAACTCCAGACGCATTCTAAGTTTTCCTTTAGTCCAGTCTTTGCCAGCACTTAATAGCTCGCAATCCAGACCGTCTGAAAATAATTTTTCGTCTACCAATTTTGACTGCATAATTGCCATAAATTCGCTGACTTTGAATGTACATTGATACATCAAAGCGCTGGTAGGGGCAGACACAACATCGTCTTGTTTGGGAAATATTGGCGATTCGTCCATATTAATTGTCCTTATTTTAATGAAGGAAGGAAGTTCGGCAACGGATTTTGTAACGGATGCAACGGATGTAACGGATGTTAGGAAGACCGAAGTTATAAGAAGGAAGAAAGGTCTTCGGCGAAGCTGAGCCGGTAAAAAAAGGGAAGAAGGAAGAGAGAGTTAATTATTAGAATCTCGCTGGTTGAGTAAGGTGGGAATTGCCCACCCTACAACCGGAGATGATATTAATCCCGATTCTTTGACTTATCCTGTTCTTTTGTAGCCCATTGATGGATCAGGAATTAGAAAAACCAACCGTAGGAATGTAAACCTTTGCCTAACAGATTGACGCCTAGATAGCAAATCCAAACTACCACAAAACCTGTGGCTGCTAAAATTGCTGGGCGTCTTCCCTGCCAGCCACGAGTAATGCGGGCGTGCAGGTAGGCAGCAAATACCAACCAAGTAATTAGCGCCCAAGTTTCTTTCGGGTCCCAACTCCAGTACGATCCCCAAGCTTCGTTAGCCCAAACCGCACCGGCAATAATGCCAACTGTCAGTAAGGGGAATCCTAAACCGATGATTCGATAGCTAATGTTATCAAGAGTTTCTGCTAGATTCAATCGCTGGGGCGAGAGAAGTTCTGCGGTTTGAGTTGGGGAGGTTGATGCGGTTTGAACGGTGGCTAATTCGAGCACTGCGGTGGTGCCCAAACCGTTATTGTTGGAGTTGAAAGAGGGTTCGCTGAAAGCTAATGCGCTGTCGGCGCTGGTTTCTGCATTTTGAGGTTCGGGGTTTTGAGGGCGTTGGAGGCGGTAGTTGCTGTTGCGGTTGCTGTTGGTGCCGAAGGAACTACCGGTGAGTTCGATTTTTTGGCCGCGGGTGACGATCAAAAATGCGATCGCCAGTAGCGCTCCTACCATTAAAGTTGAGTAACTGAGCATCATGACGCTAACGTGCATCATCAGCCAGTTGGATTTGAGGGCGGGTACTAGGGGCTCTGCAGATTGCATGGTGGCGGGCAGAGTCAGGGCTGCAAAGGCGGATATTGCCATTGCTACGGGGGATGTGGCTACTCCTACTAAGCGGGAACGACTCATGTTTTCCGCGACTAGGTGGATGGCGGTGATTCCCCAAACTAGGAAAAATAGGGATTCGTAGAGGTTGCTTAAGGGGAAGTAGCCGGCTTCTATCCATCGAGAACCGAGTAAAGCGGCGATGGATAGGTTGGCGACGGCCATTCCTGCGGTTCCTAGCGCTGACAGGTAGGGAATGCCGGGGAATGCTGCGCCAACCCAGTAAATGAGCATTGTTGAGAACAAAATGGCAAAGGAGATGTTGTCCAGCCAGTTCTGGAGTACGACCAGATCCATAAAAATTACTCCGGTAGTGTTTTTACTTATTTTTGCTAACTAGATCGATCGTACTGGGGTTGGGCAGTTTTGGGTTTGGGATTTTGAATTTTTGTGGCAATTATGAGTGGTTGGCGGTTGTTGAGGTGCGAGTGGGCGATCGCGCGGACGCATCAAACAAGCTACTATTGACCCACCAGACGAGTGTCACCCCGTCAAGTCACACTTGTTGATTCTGGCTGAGGACTTGAGGTTGGACGAGTTCCAAATAAGGAAACACGGAATGCTGATGGGCGAAATTCGATCGCCCATTAACAAAATTATGACTGACGCACGGGGGGCCAGAAACCGGGTTTTTTTAGGAAAATCCTTCGTTCGTACTCGAAGATTAAGTAAAAAACCCCGTTTCTTTGTCGGGAGTGCGTCTAGGACTGAAAATATAGGATGTTTTTTGATCTGGGGCTATCTGGAATCCTTTAGAATTGACTGATCAGATTACCGACTTGCTGTTTTTGCAACCAGCAAAAAAACGGAAGCCCCCGACAATGGTTGTGGATACTCCCCAAATTTTAGACCAAAGCTCAACCTCCCAGATTTATCAAGGCGAGTCAATTCTAAAATCTAAAATCTAAAATCTAAAATCGACTGACGGTTGGATGAGTTGCATAGGTTAGAGGAGATGTTGGGTTAATGCGTCGAGATTCAATATTTTACAAGTTATTTCAAGAAGCTCCGACGCTGCTGTTTGAGCTATTGGAAGAGTCACCATCGAATGCGGAACAGTATCGATTTGACTCCGTTGCTGTGAAGGAACCGAAGTTTGAAATTGATGGGGTGTTTTTGCCGCCGGATGCTGAGCCTGGAGTTGTATATTTCTGTGAGGTGCAGTTTCAGCGGGATGAATTGCTTTATGAGCGATTGTTTGGTGAGTCGTTTTTGTATTTTTATCGCAACCGTCAGCGATTTACAGATTGGGAAGCGGTGGTAATTTATCCGAGTCGATCGACTGAACAATCAGAAACACATCCGTATCGATCACTGTTGAACTGCAATCAGGTGCATCGGGTATATTTGGATGAGTTGGGGGAGATTGAACAGTTGCCGCTGGGGGTGGCGCTGATGGCGTTGACGACGATCGACGAAGCGAGTACGCCGGAAGCGGCGCGATTGTTGTTGGCGCGATCGCAGCGGGAGGAATCTGAGGCAGCGAGTCGCGCCATAATAGATATGCTGACGACAATACTGGTTTACAAGTTTACAAATTTGAACCGAAGGGAGGCAGAGGCGATGTTAGGGATTACGCTTGAGGAAACTCGGTTTTATCGGGAAGCTAAGGAAGAAGGCATCGAGCAAGGCATTGAACAAGGCATTGTACAAGGCATTGTGCAAGGGCGGGAACAAGAAGGAAGAGCCTTGATTTTACGTCTGTTAAATCGCCGTCTGTTAAATCGGCGAGTTGGAACATTACCGGAATCTATCACCACTAGAATTGCTGATTTGTCGATCGAGCAAATTGAAACTCTAGCAGAGGAATTGTTAGATTTTCAGTCGATCGAGGATTTAGAGGTTTGGCTGGAGAATTTGCCGCAGGGAGAGTGAAACGAGGTTAGGAATTGCACTTGAGGGGGCGATCGCGCCATTTACGCGCACAAACACATCAAACCTACTCCCCCTCTACTTCCTGGGTTTTGGGTTTTTTTTGGTGCATCCGCCGTTGCTGAGAGGATATTAAGGGTGCGATCGGGGATGATTCCGGCGGATTAGAAGCGGATTGATGATGGTGGAAGATGTTTTGGGCGATCGGGCTTTTCTGATATTCGTAAACTACTTTTGGAAACTTTGAAAAACAGCCATTAGTTTTTGCCCTTTAGCTTCTACAGTTGAAGTGTCCTCTCTAATAAAAGCTTTTTCACCCACGAATGAAACCTCTTTTTGGGATGGGATATTTATTCTAATCACAGAACATCCCTTGTAGCATATAGTATCAATTTTCGTCAGAACCTGAGTTTTTAAGGGGTCTGTCAAAGCAGATTTTTTAATGGCATTAATTAATATCCCAACATGATCCTCTAGTGTTTTACCTAAAAACTTAGCTTCTCTATCAATTCCTACAACATATCTATCATTGATTTCAATAGGATTAATCTCATCTAATTTTTTAATTTTTTCTGCATCTTCCTTTTTGTCAGCTACTCCAATGAAAATATATCCATCTGTATCGGGATCGGAGTTGGCAATTCCGCAAATTGTCTCAACAAGTCTCTGGGGTAAACCATCATTTAGTTTTCTACTTGTTGGTGACAGATCGAGGAAACCTTGCTTGCACTCGTACTTAGCAGTTTCTATACGAGAACGAAGTAAGGAATTTTTGAATGTTTGTATCAACTCAGCACCTTGTCCTAGAGTGGATTTATCTTTTTTCGCGAAGTAGTCTTGTATGAGTCCCTTAGTTTGATTAATATTTTTAATACGATCCGTTATCGCTGCATATCGCTTGCTTAGCTGTAACTTCTGCTGAAGCTTTTTGAGTGCTTGCATAATCTTTTGAGGGTTGGCAGGTCGAAGTTCTGAATCAATTATTAATTCAAAAAATGCCATGAATATTGTATAGAAAGCCTGCGGTATTGGATTATTAATGCCTGGGTTTACGATATTTTGTAAACACTTACTATCTGAGCTATATGTTTCAATACTTCCTCCCAGAAGGGAGAAGGTTTTTACAATGTCTTCTTCTAGTTTTTTGAAGCCATACGTTGCAAGACTATTCTCTATTAACTGGAATTCGTTGCTCTCTTCATCATACAGACTATCTAGCCTCTCTCTGCTTCTTTTTAGAGGTTGATTAAGTAATATCGATGCTGCAATATCTGCTATCATATCTTCATCTTTACTATCACGCAGGTCAGCTATACTAAGAATTCCTTGCTTGCACCACAAAGTGTCTTCTGCTTGAATCCCATAACCTTGATTATTCTGTTTGGAATCAATACTAACCTGGGGCATATCAAATAAGCGAAGCGTTTTCCGAGTATCATCCCCCCGCAACTGCATAGCAATTGTACGAACCACTTCTGCGAATGATGTCGTTACACCTGCTTGTCGTCTCTCTTGGTTGCTTAAATGCTTACCACCGGAATTTATTCTGCCAAAAACCTCTGTTATGTCGCTTTCATCCATTGCAGTGTAAATGGTTACTGCAAGCTGATAATCTAAAATATCTGCACATTCTTTTCTATCTAATTTATCTAAACTTTCTTCAAATTCAAATACCTTGTCATCAGCTAATTGTTTGGCATAGGAGAACTCGTTAAGATCGAAATACCTGCCCTTAAATGCAAATAAATTTTCAATGAAACCACAAATAGCATTAAGTCGCTGCATACCATCTATGATCTCATACTTTCCACTTCCATGAACTTGAGGACGTTCAGCTAGTAGAATCAAAGGGATTGGATATCCCTTTAAAAGGCTTCCAATCAGTTTTTCTTTTTCGTCAACTGACCAAATTAATTTTCTTTGATACTTTCTGTTTACCAATAAGTTACCTGACCGATAGAGCCGATAAGCCTCAGTGACTGTCATGCCGCGTGGAACAATGCTCATACTCCCGCTCCCGATAAGTCAAGATTTTTATAATACTATATTACTGTCGCTCGAAGATTATGCGACAGTTATAGCGCAAATTTGCTAACAGCCGATCGCCCGCACAGTCAAAAGGTTGATCGACTAAAACAAACCTCATTACCAAGGATTACCAATCATTCTAAAAGCAGACCAATAATAAGGATGAGAAAAATTCTCACTCCCCACGTTTGCCAATTCCGGAGGTAGCGGCAGATTGCCACCAGAAGTGTGCAGCATCCCCCCTTCAATTCGCACCTCTTGGCGCAACATCGCTAATTGCGCTTGCCGGAGTGCTTCTGCTTTAATCGGAGCAGTTTTTAACTGCCCGTAAAACTCCGCCATCAATCCTAAACTGCCCTCGTCGCTGACATACCAAAGAGTCGCCATAGCCGATTTAACCCCGGCTTGCACGGCTAACCCGCCAAAGCCCAACTCGGCCTCTCGATCGCCCACAGCAGTCCTGCAAGCGCTCAAAACTAACATTTCCACTTGCGGGCTGTGCCATCCCATTTGTCGTAACTGATTTAAACGCAGTTTAGTATCCCACAACTGAATAAAGGATTGGCTGGGGTCTCCCGATCGAAATTCGGCGTGAGTAGCCAAGTGAATCATCCCAAAAGGATACTGCTGGCGCTGCGATTTCAAATTAGCCAGGGTAAAAGCTTCATTCAAGAAAGACTTGCCCGGCCACTGCTGCGGGGTGATGGTCGATACTTCTATTTCCGCCGCGGGCAAAGGACTCATATCTGCAAATTGCGACGCCCCCATTGCCAGAACTTGGGTATTTTTGAAATTGGTGGCGCTGGTATCTGTCAAACTCAGACTCGGCATCGATCCAACACTGTAACGCTCTACCAGAAAGCCTTTACCGTCGTGCAGCGCACCCATCGGTATCGATCGCAACCCCATATCTGAGATAAAAGATAAATTCTCAATGCCTTTGGCTTGCAGTTCTGCTTCGAGTGGCGCTACCATCCACTGGTAGAGTTGCTGAGCCAAAGGCAAATAACTTTTAGTCTTGCGCTTTACCGGATTAGTCAGTTCATCGCGAAATTTCCGAACAGCTTCCATTACCTGGGCGCGAGAGGTTCCAGGGATGCGCTGACGAACGGGCACACCTTCCGGGGCGATCACCATCATTTCCAGTTCGTCAGAGGCTTGAATTTGCTGTTCTACGCGCAAGATGGAGGAACTGCTGTCAGGCCGATCGACTCTAGAACCCATGGGTACAAAGCTGATATAAATGAGAGCTGGTTTGATGCCTGTGGCTTGTTGTACACTGCGAAGGGTATTTTGGGCATCTTCTAAGGTGGCGATCGCATTTGTTGATGGCAAATTTAGGTAATCGGCAAACTCCCTGGTAAATCTCTCCTCGACGGGAAAAATAACGGCGCCCACGTTAGTTGACAAATTGGAAGCGTTAAGATTCCCAGACGCGGGAGGTGAAATGCGCTGTTGCAAGGAATTAGATATCTGGTTTTGCTCTTGCAAGCTAGGCGAAAATAAACGATTTGTGCTGGGTGGCTGGTTGGCTGCGAGCTCCGGTGTCGGTATCGGTGCGAGATTTATCGGCGCAGCAGCAGGCGCAACCACTGGATTTTGAGTAATGGTTGGTGCTGGTGGCAAATTTGAGACCGGTGCTGGATTTTGAGTAATGGTCGGTGCTGGTGGCAAATTTGAGATCGGTACTGGATTTTGAGTAATGGTTGGTGCTGGTGGCAAATTTGAGACCGGTACTGGATTTTGAGTAATGGTTGGTGCTGGTGGCAAATTTGAGACCGGTACTGGATTTTGAGTAATGGTTGGTG